>JANNQY010000426.1:0-6354 GCA_031400995.1 Lysobacteraceae bacterium | reverse complement strand
CACCTTGCCCTTGGCGCGCAGGCGAACGATGCCGTCGGGGGACTGCAGGGCCACGCCGGCGGAGTCGTAGCCGCGGTATTCCAAAGCGCTCAGGCCGGCGATCAGATGCTGGACGATGTTGCGCTGGGCGCTGATGCCGACAATGCCGCACATGGATTGGGTTTCCTGCTGGTTTCCTTTTGGCTAGTTTAAGGGCATCGGAGGACTTCAGTCCCGATGGCCCAGCCCTTGTGGGAGGGACTTCAGTCCCGATGGCCTTGGCGAAGAGCTATCGGGACTGAAGTCCCTCCCACAGAGGTTTGGGGGTGGGTGCGGGGCGTCCGGGGCGGACGCTGGGCGGACGTTCGGACACTGCGCTCGCCTTTTTTTTCAATGGCTTGGCGCTTGGCATGGGTCATGCATTGGCACTTCCATCGCTCAACCCGGACCGACCATGATTCGCGACACCTCCGCCCAGGACCGTCCCGCTCCCGCCTCCGACTCGCAGCGTCGCTTTGCCCGCTGGGGCAAGATCGGCGCCGTTGCGGCCGTCCTGGTGGTCGCGGTGCTGCTGGCTTTGGGCTGGTCGTCCAGCGAGCGCTCGGTGTCGGCAGCGCGGGTGCGGGTGGGCGAAGTGACGCTGGGAACCTTCGTGCGCGACGTGGCGGTGGAAGGAAAAGTGGTGGCCGCAGTCAGCCCCACGCTCTACGCGCCGGTGGGTGGCACGGTCACGCTGGACGTGCAGGCCGGCGCCACCGTGAAGCGCGGCGCCGTGCTTGCACGCATTGATTCGCCCGAACTCACCAACGAACTGGCGCGCGAAGAATCGACCCTGGCCAGCCTGGACGCCGAAGTGGGCCGCCAGCGCATCACCGCGCGCCAAGCCAACCTGCTGGCGCGGCGCACGCGGGACGAAGCCGACCTGGCCCTCACCACCGCCCAGCGCAACCTGCAGCGCTCCGAGCGCGGCCACGGCCTGGGCGTGGTCTCGGAAGTAGACTTGCTGGCCGCACGCGACGCCGTGCGCTCGGCGGAAATCCGCCTGGGCCACGCCCGCGCCGACAGCGGCCTGGCCCAGCAAAGCACCGGCTTCGACCTCACCACCCGCGAGCGCGCGCTGGAGCGCCAGGGCCTGGTGGTGGCCAACCTGCAGCGCCGGGTGGACGACCTTCAGATCCGCGCGCCGGTGGACGGCATCGTCGGCACCGTCGCGGTGACCGACCGCGCCGTAGTGGTGGCCAACGCGCCGCTGGTCACCGTGGTGGACCTGAGCCGCCTGGAAGTGGAGCTGGAAGCGCCGGAAACCTACGCCGACGACCTCGGCCTGGGCATGGGCGCCAGCGTGCGCATCGGCAGCGTGGATGCCACCGGCAAGATCAGCGCCATCTCGCCCGAAGTTGTCGCCAACCGGGTGCGCGTGCGCGTGGCCTTCGAAGGCAAGCAGCCCGAGGGCCTGCGCCAGAACCAGCGCGCCAACGCCCGCATCCTCATCGAAGAACGCGCCGACACCCTGATGCTGCCGCGCGGCCCCTTCATCGAAGCCCAGGGCGGGCGCACCGCCTGGGTGGTGGACGGCGACGTCGCCGTGCGCCGGCCCATCCGCCTGGGCGCCAGCAGCGTGTCCACCGTGGAAGTGCTCGACGGCCTGGCCGTAGGCGACAAAGTAGTGATCGCCGGCACCGACACCTTCGAAGACGCCGAGCGCGTCCAGCTCAACGATTGAACCCCATTCCAACAAGGACACTCCCATGCTCCGCATGAACCAGCTCAGCAAGGTCTACCGCACCCACATGATCGAAACCCACGCCCTGCGCGGCTTCGACATCCACGTGCGCGAAGGCGAGTTCGTGGCCGTTACCGGCCCCTCGGGCTCGGGCAAGACCACCTTCCTCAACATCGCCGGCCTGCTGGAGGACTTCACCCAGGGCACCTACCTGCTGGATGGCGTGGAAGTGCGCGGCATGAGCGACGACGCCCGCTCGCGCCTGCGCAACGAGAAGATCGGCTTCATCTTCCAGGGCTTCAACCTCATTCCCGACCTGAACCTGTTCGACAACGTGGACGTGCCGCTGCGCTACCGCGGCTTCCCCGCCGCCGAGCGCAAGCGCCGCATCGAGGACGCCCTGGGCAAGGTGGGCCTGGCCTCGCGCTCCAAGCACTACCCGGCCGAACTGTCCGGCGGCCAGCCGCAGCGCGTCGCCATCGCCCGCGCGCTGGCCGGCTCGCCGCGCCTGCTGCTGGCCGACGAACCCACCGGCAACCTCGACACCCAGATGGCGCGCGGCGTGCTGGAACTGCTGGAGCAGATCAATGCCGAAGGCACCACCATCGTGATGGTGACCCATGATCCGGAGCTGGCCGCACGCGCCGCCCGCAACGTGCACATCGTCGATGGCCAGGTGAGCGACCTGGAGCACGCCGTCTCGATCTCCAGCGCCGCCTGATCCGGGAGCACCCCATGTTCAGCTACTACTTGAAGCTTGGCCTGCGCAGCCTGCGCCGCAACCCGGCGCTAACCGCGCTGATGGTGCTCACGCTGGCGATCGGCGTGGCCACCAGCATGGCCACCGTGACGGTGATGCGGGCGATGTCGGGCGACCCGATCCCGTCCAAGAGCGATCGCCTGTTCGTGGTGCAGATGGAAAACACACCCAAGGACCAGACCGAGGAGGGTGCGGACCCGCCGCCGCACCAGAGCTGGCTCGATATCCGCGAGTTCCTTGAAGCCGGCGACGGCGTGCGCCGCACCGGCATGTACGCCGTGGGCGGAGTGATGGAGCCCGAGGGCGGCGACGGCAACGTGCTGGTCAGCGGCATGGCCGTGGGCGCGGATTTCTTCGCGATGTTCGAGGCACCGTTCCGCCACGGCGGCCCCTGGAGCGCGGAAACCGACGCGCGCGGCGGCAGCGAGGTGGTGCTGTCGGCCAAGTTCGCCGAGCGCCTGTTCGGCGATGCCGACCCCACCGGCAAGCGCCTGCGCCTGTTCGAGAAGGAATACGTGGTGAGCGGCGTGCTGGCGCCGTGGCGGCCGATGCCCAAGTACTACTGGCTCATCGGCGGACCCAACCGCTTCAGCGACACCGACGACCTCTTCATCCCGCTGCGCAACGCCATCGCCAACGAATCGGGCCCCAATGGCAACGTGAACTGCAACGGCGACGGTCCCGAGCCCGGTTACGTGGGCCTGCTCAACTCCGAATGCTTGTTCATGCAGTACTGGGTGGAGCTGGAGAGCGCCGGCGAGCGTGTCGCCTACCGCGAGCGCCTGGCGGGCTACATCGACGAGCAGAAGAAGCTGGGGCGGCTGGAGATCGGCGAACGCTCGCGGCTGATGGACGTGCGCGAGTGGATGGACGTCAACGACGTGCTGGGCGACGACACCATCCTGCAGACGCTGCTGGCGCTGGGCTTCCTGCTGGTGTGCATGGTGAACACCGTGGGCCTGCTTCTGGCCAAGTTCACCGCCCATGCGGGCGAAATCGGCGTGCGCCGCGCGCTGGGCGCCACCCGCGGCCAGATTTTCCAGCAGTACCTTGTGCAGGCCGGCGTGGTTGGCGCGGCCGGCGGTCTGTTGGGCCTGGGCCTCACCTTTGGCGGCCTGTGGCTGCTGGCCAAGCAGTCCGATGAAGTGGCCGCCGTGGCGCACATGAGCCCGACCATGCTGCTGGCCACCGTGGCCACCGCTGTCCTGGCCGCACTGTTGGCCGGCCTGCTGCCCACCTGGCGCGCCTGCCTCGTGGTTCCCGCCATCCAGCTCAAGACCCAGTGAGGACCGCCATGGAAATTCGCCCTATCCTCTCCGCGCTGCTGCGCTCCAAGACCGGCGCCTTCCTCATCGCCGCCCAAGTGGCGCTGACCCTGGCCATCCTGGGCAATGCGCTTTACATCGTTCAGGACCGGCTGACCATCGCGGCGCGCCCCACCGGCGCCGACGAGGCCAACACCTTCTTCATCCGGCTCTATGGCTTCCGCGAAGGCGTGGATGTGCCCGCGATGCTTGATGCCGACCTGGCGATGATGCGCGCGCTGCCGGGCGTGGCCGCCGTTGCTACCGCCAACATGGCGCCGCTGACGCAGTCGGGCTGGAGCCTCACCGTGCAGCCCAACGCCGACCCGGAGGCCGAAGGCACCAATACCGCCTTCTACTTCAGCTCCGAAAGCCTGGTGGATGCGCTGGGGCTGCAGCTGGTGGCCGGCCGCGACTTCAGCGCGGACGAAGTGCAGGTGGTCGAGCCATCCATCGCCAACATCGCACCCAAGCACGCGATCCTGAGTAAGGCGCTGGCCCAGCAGCTGTTTCCCGACGAGAAGGAATTCGTGGGTCGTACTGCGCAGTTGGGCAACGGTGACGATGCCTCGGTGTTCGAGATCGTCGGCATCGTCGAGCGCCTGCAGAGTCCCTGGGGACAGCTGGGACCCAACGTCGAGTATTCGATGATCGTGCCGATGCGCCAGCTCGAGCCCAGCGCCGCCTACCTGGTGCGCACCGAGCCGGGCCAATTGGACCGGGTAATGCGCGAAGTGGAGGACGCACTCACCGCCGCCCGCAGCGACCGCGTGCACCTGAGCACCACCTCGCTTCCCGAGGCACGCGCCACTCGCTACCGCGCCGACCGCTCGCTGGCCTGGATGCTGGTCACCATGATGGGCCTGCTGCTGCTGGTCACCGCCTCGGGCATCGTCGGCATGGCCTCGCTGTGGGTCAGCCAGCGGCGCAAGCAGATCGGCGTGCGGCGGGCCATCGGCGCCCGCCAGCGCGACATCCTGCGCTACTTCCTGGTGGAGAATTTCATGGTGACCACGCTGGGCGTGGTGGTGGGCGTGGGCCTGGCGCTGGCGCTGAACCAGCTGCTGGTGAGCCAGCTGGAAGTGGCGCGGCTGCCGGTGCAATACCTGCCCATCGGCATGGTGGCGCTGTGGCTGCTGGGCCTGCTGGCGGCGTTTGGGCCGGCGTGGCGGGCGTCGCGCATCCCACCCGCCGTGGCCACCCGCAGCGCATAGCGCGCGCAGCCGGCCATGCTCAAGTACTACTTTTTCCTCGGGATAAAGAGCCTGCGCCGCGCGCCGGGGCTCACTGCCCTGATGGTGCTGATCCTGGCCATCGGCATCGCCGCCAGCATGACCAGCCTGACGCTGCTGCTGGTGCTGTCGGGCGACCCGATCCCGGGCAAGAGCGACCGGCTGTACATGCCCCGGCTGGACACCCGGCCGCTGGAGGGTGCCAGCGACCTGGCCACGCCGGACCTGCAGTTGACCTACACCGATGCCAGCAACCTGCTGCGCGCTGGCTACGGCGTGCGCCGCACGGTGCTCTATGGCATCGCCCCGGCGGTGGACGGCGGCAGCCAGGCGCTGCCGGCAGCGCTCGAATCCGGCATCGCCACCACCTCCGACCTGTTCGCGATGCTGGACGTGCCGTTCCGCGAAGGCGCCGGCTGGACCGCCGACGACGATGCGCGCGAGGCCAACGTAGCCGTGATTGGCAGCGCTCTGGCGCAGCGGCTGTTTGGCAGCGAATCGGCGGTGGGCCAGTCGCTGCGCGTGGACGAGCGCGAATACACCGTCACTGGCGTGATCGGCGACTGGGCGCCGGCGCCAAAGTTCTATCGCGTGAATGGCTCCAGCCCCACCAGCCGGCCCGAGCAGCTGTGGATTCCGTTCTCCAACGCCACGTCGCGCTACTACCGCAACGAAGGCTGGACGAGCTGCGACGGCGCCGACCAAGGCTCCGATTACCAGAGCTTTCTGGATTCGAACTGCACCTGGATCCAGTACTGGGTGGAGTTGGCCACGCCCGCCGACGCCGCTGCATTCCGTGACCACGTCCGCGCCTATGTGGCGCAGCAGAAGGCCCTGGGGCGGATGCCCCGCCCTGACAACTCGCGCATCCTCAACGTGCGCGAGCTGCTGGACGACATCGGCGTGGTGGGCAACGACACGCGGCTGGCCACGTGGGTGTCGTTTGGTTTCCTGTGCGCCTGCCTGGTGAACCTGATGGCGCTGATGCTGGCGAAGTTCACGGCCCGCCAAGGCGAGATTGGCGTGCGCCGGGCGCTGGGTGCGCGCCGGCGCGACATCTTCGCGCAGTACCTGGTGGAGGCCGGCGTGATCGGCGCCGCGGGCGCCGTCGCGGGCCTGCTGCTGGCGCTGTACGGCGTGAAACTGCTGGGACAGGGTTTGGCCAATTCACCGGATTTCTACCGCATGGACCCGTGGCTGCTGGCGGGCACCGTAGTGCTCTCGCTGCTTGCCTCGCTGGTGGCGGGGCTGCTGCCCACGTGGCGCGCTGCGGGCGTGCGGCCTGCCATCCAGCTCAAGAGCCAATAGGTCGCACGCCATGACCATCCGCCCCATCATTTCCGCCATGCGCAAGAC
>JANNQY010000425.1:0-3437 GCA_031400995.1 Lysobacteraceae bacterium | reverse complement strand
GCCACGCCGCGCGGCGATGGCAGCCGCAACGCCGTGCTAAAGGTCGCCGCCGGCCTGTTGAACGTTGGCGTGGACGAACTCAAGCGCCGCGACGCCCAGCGGCAGGCACGCTTCTGGTCGAGCGTGGCGGCGGGCGCGCTGTGCGTTACCGCGCTTACCATCGGCATGGCGCTGTACGCTTTCAAGCAGCGCCAGGAGTCGGACGTTCGGCGCCAGCAGGCCGAGGCGCTGATCGGCTTCATGCTGGGCGACCTGCGCAAGAAGCTGGAACCCATAGGCAAGCTCGACTTGCTCGACTCGGTGGGCGACGAGGCCATGGGCTACTTCACCACGCTGGGCGATCGCGGCACGCCCAGTGAAATGCTGGCGCGCGCGGTGGCGCTCAAGCAGATTGGCGACGTGCGCTTCAACCAGGGCAGGCTCGAGCCGGCGCTGAAATCCTTCGAGCAGGCGCTGGCTCAATCGCGCACGCTGCACGAGGCAGAACCTTCCAACAACGAGTACCTCTATGAACTCGGCCAAGCGGAATTCTGGGTGGGCTACGTGGCCTGGGAACGCGGCGAACTGGATAAAGCCGAAGCGACGTTCCAAGACTACCTGCGCTACAGCCTGGAGCTGAAGAACCGCGAGCCGGACAACGCCGACTACACCACCGAACTGTCCTACGCCTATTCCAACCTCGGCAGTTTGTCGCGCGCGCGCGGCGATGCCAAGACCGCGCTGGCCTACTTCGGCCTGTGCCGCGACATCAACGACCAGCAGCTGGCCGCCAAGCCCGGCGACCCCGAGTTGACGATGACGCTGGCCGAGACCTGGTCCTGGATAGGATCCACTACGGTCGATGACGGCGACCTGGGCGCGGGCGAGCAGGCCTTCGCCGAAGTGTCACAGCTGCTGCAGCCGCTACACGACCTCGGCGACAGCGCCCGCGCCTCGGACCTGCTGGGCCGCAACACGCTCTTCCATGCCAACGTGCACCTGGAGCTGGGCAACACCGCCGCGGCGCGCGAGCTCGTTTCACAGGGCTTGGCAATCTACGCCGACCTAACGGCCAAGGACCCGCAAAACGCGTCATGGTCGCGCGCCGCCCAGCGGGCGTGGCTGCTCCAGCTGGGGCTGTTGACACAAGCCGAATGGGACGCCTCGCGCGACGACCAACTCGAGCAGACGATAGACAGGCTGGCCACGCTCAGCGCCCAGGATCCAACCAATGCCGGTTTCGTGATAGACCTGTCGCAAGGGCTGCGGCTCAAGGCGCTGCGCGCCCTCGCCGCCGGTCGCACGGCCGAGGCGCTCGCATCGGCCAGAAAGGCCCACGAGATAATGGCCGCCTCTTTCGCGTCCACGGATTACTCGCCGCTGCGGCTGGTGGAACTAGCCAAGGCCGCCGAACTGCTAGGCACCACGCTTGCGGCCTCAGGCGATTTCGAAGCGGCGCGCACTACCTGGCGCGATGCCGCCGCACTGCTCGACCGGCAGACCAACCGCACCTTCCACTTCACCGCGGTGCGGCGCCTGCTCGCCGTGGACCTGGACCAGGGCCAGTTGCTGCAGACCCTGGAAGCGCAGCTGCAAGACGCCGGGTACCGCGATGCCCGGATGGAACCCGAGTACACCCTGTCCGGCGCGTTTCGGCCGGCATCCTCACCACACTAAGGAAAACGCCATGCAAACCATCCGCCTTGCAACGCCGATCCTCCTCACTCTTGCACTGGCCCTGCCCGGCTGCGCCAGCGCCCCCAAGGGCAATAGCCCCGATTTCAAGGTCGAGCTCAACCCCGCCACCTGCAAGTTCAGCGGCGGCACCGACGGTGCCGGCAACGTCGAGGTGGACTCGGGAACCGGCAGCCGGAAAATCCAGGTGAAGCTGACCGTCAACCAAGGCTACAGAATCGAGCCTGTCAAATTCTCCGGCGAAGGTGCCGACCAGATGAAATCGACCGGGGGTGGCAACGCCGGCGTCGTGAACATCTTCAACCGCAACAGCGGGCCGGCAAGCGTGAAGTACTCGGTGATCGTGCGCAATGAGGCGACGGGCGTGATCACTGACTGCGATCCGCGCATCATCAACCGCTAAGCGCTGGCCGGCGGCACGGGCTGCGAAACAGGGGTCGCAGCCCGCCCGATGCACACTCCGCTGAGATCGCGTGCGTTGCCCCTCAGGTGGCAGCGAGGTGCACGCCCGCCACGGCGCGCCCGGAAGGATCGGCGGCTGCGGCAAACGCCGGATCCCAGGCAATGGCCGCGGGCGAGGAACAGGCGATGGACTTGCCGCCCGGGATGCTGCGCGCGCAGGCGTCACCGGGGAACTCGCGCTCGAACAGTTCGCGATACCAGTAGGCTTCCTTGGTCTGCGGCGGGTTCACCGGGAAGCGCAGCGTGGCCTGCGCCATCATCGCGTCGCTGACGTAGCTTTCCGCGTGTGCCTTGAGTCCGTCGATCCAGCCGTAGCCCACGCCGTCGCTGAACTGCTCCTTCTGCCGCCACAGGATCTGGTCGGGCAGCACGCCGACGAAAGCCTCGCGCAGCACCGCTTTTTCGATACGGCCCTTGCCGGCCATCTTGTGCGCGGCGTCCATGCCCATGGCCAGGTCCAGGAACTCCAGGTCCAGGAACGGCACGCGCGCCTCCACGCCCCAGGCCATCATCGCCTTGTTGGCGCGCAGGCAGTCGTACAAGTGCAGCGCGTCGAGCTTGCGCACGGTTTCCTCGTGGAAGGCGCGCGCATCGGGCGCCTTGTGGAAGTACAGATAGCCGCCGAAGATCTCGTCCGCGCCTTCGCCCGACAGCACCATCTTCACGCCCATCGCCTTGATGCGTCGCGCCAGCAGGTACATCGGTGTGGACGCGCGCACGGTGGTGACGTCGTAGCTCTCGATGTGGCGGATGACGTCGGGCAGCGCGTCCAGGCCCTCCTCGAAGCGATAGGTGTAGCCGTGGTGCACGGTGCCCAGGGCCTTGGCGGCGACCTCGGCGGCGGCGAGGTCAGGTGAGCCGTCGAGGCCAATGGCGAAACTGTGCAGGCGCGGCCACCAGGCTTCGGCGCGGTCGTCGTCCTCCACCCGCTGGCGGGCGAAACGCGCGGCGCAGGCCGCCACCAGCGATGAATCCAGCCCGCCTGAAAGCAGCACGCCATAGGGCACGTCGGTCATCAGCTGGCGGTGCACTGCCTGCTCGAAGCCGGCGCGCAGCGCCTCGGGCGCCACCGACACGCCGCGCGTGGCGTCGTAGTCACGCCATGGCTTGGCGTAGAACGACACCAGTTCACCCACCTCGCTGTCGAAATAGTGGCCGGGCGGGAAGATCGCGACATCGCTGCAGTGCCGCGCCAGCGCCTTCATTTCCGAGGCCACCCAGAGCCGGCCGTCGCCGTCGTGGCCCCAGTACAGCGGGCAAACGCCCATCGGGTCGCGGGCAATAAGGAATCGGCTGCGCGC
>JANNQY010000424.1:0-10805 GCA_031400995.1 Lysobacteraceae bacterium | reverse complement strand
TATTACGATCCCAACACGGTCTACGGCACCTGGATCGACGAGAACGGCGCTGCATTCGCGCCGGCGTCGACCACGGCCACGCGCACGCGCCCGAGGTCGGCTACGCCGACCATCAACGTGGGCGCACTGCATCTTGACCGCACCGACGACAACGCCACTGACGACGCCGGGTTCACCGAGACGGCGGACGCCACCTACAACACCGGCACCCTCTTCCCCGCGGGCGTGGCGGTAAAGCGGACGACCGCCTGCGGCGGCCTGCCCGGTGGCGGCGCTTGGGTCACCCTGGCCGCCAACGTCAGCCTGACCGCGAACTGCACCAATGTGGCCGTGCGGCGCTTCCACACGGGCCGTCCTGCCGACGATGAGATCTTCCGTGTGCCACAAGGCACCGTGCTGCCGGCTGGCACGCGCTACTTCCGGGTTGCGGACAACGCCTGCGGTGGTTTGGCTGCCGCGCTGCCGTCGCAGCGTGCGTGGGTGACCCTGACCAGCAACTTCACCGTCACCGCGGCTTGCGACGTCGGCATCCAGTATTTCCCGGCCACGTTCTTCCTGCCCACCAGCGAGCCTGCGCCGGTTGGGTTCCTGGCCGCCAACCGCACCACGGCCGTGGATGCGGGCGGCACTGGCGTGAACCTGTACAAGTACGAAATCAAGCTGGCAAATTACGCCTCGACCGCGGCGTATGACACCGCGATCCAGAATTTCGCCAACTGGTTCAGCTTCTACGGCAACCGCAACCGCGCCATGATCGCCGGCATGACCAATTCACTGGTCGACGTGAACAACATGCGGATTGCCTACTTCCGCATCAATGGCTACACGGGCAGCTATGTGTATCCCGACGTGACGATGCGTGACATGGCCGCCGCGGCGCAGAAGCGCCTGCTCTACCTCGACTTGCTGGCACTGCCAGCGGCTGGCTCCACGCCCAATCGCCACGCAGTGGCGCAGATTGGCCGGCAGTTCCGTCGCATCGACGCCGCGGCCCCGGTACAGCTCGCCTGCCAGCGCAACGCCGGCATGCTGTTTACCGACGGCTACAGCAACCAGGACACCCCGGGCGCCACGCCACCCAATGCCGACGGCGGCATGGGCGTCCCGTTCGCCGATGCCCACAGCAACACCCTGGCCGACATCGCCGCGCAGAATTACCTAGACAACCTTCGGCCTGACCTGGACCCGGGCCGGGTGCCGGTGCCGATCAACTGCCCGTCCACCGACCCGCGCGACGATTGCAATATCAATCCGCACATGAACTTCTACGGCATCACCCTGGGTTCCAAGGGCAATATCTACGGCGTCAACCTCGCAGCCACGGCGGATCCGTTCGCCAACCCGCCGGCGTGGGAGGCGTGGCAGAACGACAGCCCCAGCGCCGTGGATGAAATCTGGCACGGCACGCTGTCCAGCCGCGGTCGCTTCATTAACGCGAAATCCCCCAACGCCATCACCACCGCCATGCGCGAAGTACTTGCGGCGGTGAACGAAGGCGCGGGCCCGTCCGGCAGCATCGCGCTCACCGGCGCCCGGGTTGGCGACACCTCCAACAGCGTGATCCCGGAGTATGGCTCCGTGAATCGCGGCACCGACTGGTACGGCAAGCTGCGCGCCGAAGACGTCACCGTCACCTCGGCCGGTGCGGTGGAGTACGACACGCAGTGGGAAGCCAGTACTGTGATGCCTGCGCCAGGCTCGCGCAAAATCCTGTTCGGTCGGCCCGCGACCACGGTTAACCCCACAGTGGCGATCTTCAACCAGGCCAACCTGGGCTCGCTTACGGCCATCTGCAGCGGCCCGCTGGCGCGCTGCACCTCGGCCGAGATCACCGCGCTGGGCGTGAGTAGTTCCCAGGTGGTGTCCTTCCTGCGCGGCGACCAGTCGCTGGAAGGTGTCAGCCTGCGTGAACGCACCACGGTGCTGGGCGACATCGTCAACTCCAGCCCGGTGATTTCGGCGCCGAACGACAACTACGGCTACCGCAACCTGGTGGGCCCAACCCCCGGCGTGTTCGACCCCTACAGCTACGCCGCTTACCTGACCACCAAGGCGTCGCGCGCCAAGATCGTGTATGCGGGCGCCAACGACGGCATGCTGCATGCGTTCGACGGCGAGACCGGCGTGGAAACCTTCGCCTACATTCCCAGCACGTCGCTTGGGCACATGGGCAACCTGCTGTTCCCCTACAATGCCGCCCTCGGCAACGACCAGAAGTTCCAGCACCGCTACTTCGTTGATGGCCCGGTGACCGTTTCCGACATCCGCATCGGCAGTACCTGGAGCACGGCCCTAGTCGGTACGGCAGGTGCCGGCGGCCGCGGCGTCTTCGCGCTGGACGTTTCCAACCCGGGCTCGTTCGGTGCTGCCAACGTTCGCTGGGAAGTCACCGATTCCGTGAGTGGAACCACCGGCGACCGCATCGGCCACGTGCTCGGCAAGCCGGTGATCGTACCGACCAAGGTCGGCGCCGCCGCACCGGCCTGGAAAGCGGTGTTTGGCAACGGGGTCAAGAGCGACACCGGGCTGGCCAGCCTGTTTGTTGTTGACATGGCGACGGGCGGCGTTGTTTCCATTGAGACAGCGGAAGTCGGCGGTCCAGCCACTCCCAATGGCCTGAGCAGCGTGGTGCTGGTCGACAAGTGGCTCAGCAACACCAGCACGGTCGGCACGGACGGCTACGCCGACACCGCGTACGGCGGCGACCTGCACGGCAACATCTGGAAGTTCGACCTGCGCAACAACACGGTCGCCAATGGTGGCTTGCCGGTGTTCACCGCCGAGCAGGCGGGCATTCGCCAGCCGATAACGGGCGGCATCGAGGCCGGCGCAGGTCCGGGCGGCGGCGTGCTGCTGTTCTTTGGAACGGGAAGCTACGCGTTCGAGAACGACGCCACCGACCAGAGCATCCAGTCGCTCTATGCGGTCCTGGACAAGTCGCCGGCAACCCCCGTTACGGCGGACCGATCCAATCTCTCCGAGCAAGTACTCTCGGTCACCGTGTCCGGACTGCGGGCGCTGAGCACCAACGCGGTGGACTACGTCACCCAGAGCGGCTGGCACATGGACCTCGTGACCACCGATGGCACCGACACGTTCCAGGACGGCGAGCGGTTTGTGGGTACACCGCGGCTGCAGAGTGGGCTAATCCTGTTCCCGGCGTTCCAGCCGGGCGGCGCCGGTGGCGATCCCTGCGCGGCGGGCGGCACCAACTGGCTCTATGCCATGAACGCCGTCAGCGGCTCCGCCGGGCTGAGTGGCCTGCGGGCCGGGTCGCCCACGGGAACGGCCGCGCCGCAGGGCACCGCGGGTACGCGTCTCGACACCGCGGGCTCGACGCCGGTGCGTGATGTCGCCGTCTTGCTGCTGCCTGCCCCGGGTTCCGTGGCCGCCGGTGCCACCGCGGCCCAGATCGCCGAGGCCCTGGGACGAACCTGTGACCTGGTCATCAGCGTCGCGGGCGCACCGCCCTATTACCTGCCGCGCGCCTGCGGTCGCCAGAGCTGGCGACAGGTACGTTGACCGCGGCCCGATGCACGGAGATGAGACAGATGACTAGCTTGGTTCGCCAGAAAGGCTTCACCCTGATCGAAGTGATGATCGTGCTGATCGTGATTGCCGTGCTGGCGGCCATCTCGTTCCCGAGCTACAACGAGAGCGTGCGCAAGTCCCGCCGCGGCCAGGCGCAGGCTGACATGGCGGAGCTGGCCCAGAACCTCGAGCGGTGGCAAACGGTGAACACCACCTACGCCACCTACGTGGTTCCGGCCCGGCTGCAGCGCTCTCCGCAGCAGGGCCCGATCTATTACACGATCGGCGTGGTGCCGACCGCCACCACCTTCGCGATCACCGCGACGCCGGCCAACGCGCATGCCGGCGACAAGTGCGGCAACCTGTCGCTCAACCAGGCAGGCACCAAGGGCGTGACCAGCGAGTCGGTGGGCTACTGCTGGTAACCCGCAAACGAAAAGACCTGCCGTCGGCAGGTCTTTTCGTCACGGTCTGGCGCCCGAAGTTGGACTCGAACCAACGACCCCCTGATTAACAGTCAAGTGCTCTAACCAGCTGAGCTATTCGGGCAGTGAGTCGCGTATTTTAGCGGCTGCGGCACGTGCGTCAAGCGCCGCGGCACGCTGGATGGTCCGGAACCAGCCGCTCAGTCCGGACCCGGCCGCCGTTGCTCACCACCACGCGTGTGCCGTCCACCCGCCGGTGCCCACTGCACACGATCAGGCTGAGGTTGTTCCCGGCAGTGCGCCCCAAGGGCAGGAATCGTACGTGCGACCGGCTGGGCGAGCTCCGCACCCGCAGTCCTGGAGCTGGCTTGCCGGTCCGCAGGATGTGTCCAGGCTCGCGCGGCGCGCGCTTTCTGTCCGGATCGTAATAGACGATCCAGCCCTCGTCCCACACCCCGTCGCTGCGGCAGTGGCCCATGGCATCCACCGGGCAGACGCTCACCGGACGGCGGCGGGCGACGGCCGCGAGCCGGGCGCTCGCCAGGCTCGCGCTGAGCATATGGCTGGTGCTGCGGGCCTGGGTATGTGCCCGCAGCTGCTGCAGCGATGGCAGGGCCAGTGCCAGCAGCACGGCCAGGATGGCCAGTGTTGCGGCGAGCTCGACAAGCGTGAAGGCTCTGGGTTTCGAAGGCATGGCGCGCTCCCGTGGTCAGGCGACCACTGTCACCGGCACGCCCGGGCGTCAAAATCAGCCATCGCCTTCGCACCTTGTAGGAGCGCGCTTCCTTGCCTGCCGAAAGCTTCACCTGCGCTGGCTATACTGCAAGATTGCCCGCGATTGGACCTGCTCCGTGTCCGAACCTTTCCAGCTGATCGCCCCCTACCAGCCCGCCGGCGAGCAGCCGCAGGCCATCGCGCGCCTGATCGAGGGCTTCGAGGCCGGCCTGGCGCAGCAGACCCTGCTGGGCGTCACCGGCTCGGGCAAGACCTACACCATCGCCAACGTCATC
Organism: Lysobacteraceae bacterium; assembly: GCA_031400995.1. GTDB lineage: Bacteria > Pseudomonadota > Gammaproteobacteria > Xanthomonadales > Xanthomonadaceae > Arenimonas. The sequence continues at coordinate 5,839 of JANNQY010000424.1, read as the reverse complement.
GAGGCGGTGCAGAAGCCCACCCTGGTGCTTGCGCCCAACAAGACCCTGGCCGCCCAGCTCTACGGCGAGTTCAAGTCCTTCTTCCCGAACAACTCGGTCGAGTATTTCGTCAGCTACTACGACTACTACCAGCCCGAGGCCTACATCCCGTCCACCGACACCTTCATCGAGAAAGACAGCAACATCAACGAGCACATCGAGCAGATGCGGCTCTCGGCCACCAAGGCGCTGCTGGAGCGCCGGGACTCGATCGTGGTGGCCAGCGTTTCCGCCATCTATGGCCTGGGCGACCCGAACGAGTACTTCCGGATGGTGCTGCACCTGGTGAAGGGCGACAAGATAGACCAGCGCGAGCTGATCCGCCGGCTCACCGAGATGCAGTACAAGCGCAACGACACCGAGTTGGTGCGTGGTGCATTCCGCGTGCGCGGCGAGACCATTGACGTACACCCGGCGGAGTCCGAGATCGAAGCGCTGCGGATTGAGCTTTTCGACGGTGAAATCGAGGGCGTGGCGCAGTTCGACCCGCTTACCGGGCAGATATTTCGCAAGCTCCAGCGCTACACCCTGTATCCCAAGTCGCACTACGTCACCACCCGCCGCACCGTGCTGGACGCCATCGAAACCATCAAGGTCGAGTTCAGCGCCCGCATGGAGGAGCTGTACAAGGACAACAAGCTGGTGGAGGCGCAGCGGCTGCAGCAGCGCACCATGTACGACATCGAGATGATGGCGGAAGTGGGCTTCTGCTCGGGCATCGAGAACTACAGCCGCCACCTCACCGGCCAGATGCCCGGCGAGCCGCCGCCCTGCCTGTTCGACTACCTGCCGCCGGACGCGCTGCTGGTGGTGGATGAATCCCACGTCACCATCCCGCAGCTGGGCGCCATGTACAAAGGCGACCGCTCGCGCAAGGAAACCCTGGTGAATTTCGGCTTCCGGCTGCCGTCGGCGCTGGACAACCGGCCGCTGAAGTTCGAGGAGTGGGAGCGCCGCGCGCCGCGCAGCATCTTCGTCTCGGCCACGCCCGGCAAGTACGAGCTGGAGAAATCCGGCGACCAGGTGGTGGAGCTGCTGGTGCGCCCAACCGGCCTGATCGATCCGGACGTCGAGATCCGCCCGGTGGGAACCCAGGTGGACGACGTGCTGTCGGAAATCCACGCGCGCGTGAAGTTGGGCGACCGCGTGCTGATCACCACCCTCACCAAGAAGATGGCCGAGAACCTCACGGACTACCTGTCCGAGCACGATGTGAAGGTGCGCTACCTGCACTCGGACATCGAGACGGTGGAGCGCGTGGAGATCATCCGCGACCTGCGCCTGGGCGTGTTCGACGTGCTGGTCGGCATCAACCTGCTGCGCGAAGGCCTGGACATGCCCGAGGTGTCGCTCGTGGCCATCCTGGACGCCGACAAGGAGGGCTTCCTGCGCTCCGCCGGCTCGCTGATCCAGACCATCGGCCGCGCCGCCCGCAACGTGCGCGGCAAGGCCATCCTCTACGCCGATCGCATCACCAATTCGATGAAGGTGGCCATTGATGAAACCGACCGCCGGCGCCAGCGTCAGGTGGAATACAACCTCGAGCACGGCATCACCCCCACCAGCATCGTTCGGGCCGTGCTGGACGTGATGGAGGGCGCCCGCGCCGAGCCCGAGGAGGCCAAGGGCCGCGGCAAGGGCCGCAAGGTGGCGGAGGAGGGCGCTGACTACGCCCTGATGAACCCGGGCCAGTTGGCCACTCGCCTCAAGCAGCTGGAAACGCGCATGCACAAGCACGCCCAGGACCTCGAATTCGAGGAGGCGGCCAAGATCCGCGACGAGATCCACCGCCTGCGCACCCAGGGGTTGATGGCCTGAGCCCCAGCCTGCTTGCGTTACTTATGGCAGGGGGGTAGTTTTACCCTCACGGCGGTTGGGGAATCGTCGTATCAGGTGTCCAGCCCCGGCCGGAGAGCCAAAAGGGCGGCACCACGTGCGGGGTGATGGGAATGACGACCACCGGAATACGCGCTCTGTTAGCCACGGTATTGATAGCCGCGTTCGGACTTGTTGGCACGAGCTCCGCGCCGATGCCCAGCGTTTCGGCGGCGCCAGTGGTGGCCCGTGTACTCGAAGCTGAGCTTCGGGGCGAGCCCAGCCTCTGGTCCCTCACCCGCCACCGCGCCTGCCTGGTTACCCACGCCGCCAATCGCAGCGAACAGCCCAATGGCGACCGCCGCATCGATTGTGACCGCGAGCTGGTCGCCAGCCGCTGATTCCGTGCGCTGCACCAGTCCGGGCTTGGCCTGCCCAGCCCCGCTTGGTATACTCTGGCCCCTTCGTGGGCGGTTAGCTCAGCGGTAGAGCATTACCTTGACATGGTAGGGGTCACAGGTTCGAACCCTGTACCGCCCACCATCCAATCAAGCACTTGCTGCTTTTTGGATGGCATACGAAGTCGTAAAGTATGGAAAACCGCGCTGGCGACAGGGCGGTTTCTTCGTTTCAGGCCACCGCCATCCGGTGCCCGCGCAGCCGCTCGTAGACAGGGCGGCAGGCCTCGGCCACGTCGATCGCCTTGCCGGTCAGCGCCGTTTCCCGCGCCCGCCAAGGCTCGAACCCGGTGGACTTCCAGACCGCGTCGTACCAGTGCGGCGCCCAGATGCCGTCGCTGTCCCGCGGACCGGCCGGCCAGGCCAGCATGCGGTCGCTGAAGACAATCCCGAGCCGCGCGCACAGTGCGCGCAGGTGGGCTTCCGGGTTACGCAAGAAATCGCCGGCGTCGATCACCGGCGGCGCTTCGCCGTGGTGCTGGCACAGGCGGTCGAACAGCTCGCCCTGCTGCGGCAGGCCGATGTCGGTGGGCGTCACGGTGGCGCGCGACTTCAGGTACGACGCCACCACTTCGGAAGGGTCGCGGATCAGGAAGACGTTGCTCAGCCCGAACACCCAATCCAGCGCCATGTCCGGCAGCAGATGGTGGCTCATGTGTTTTTGGTACCAGAGCGGCTGGCCGCCCGGGATTGGGCCGGTCATTGCCTCGGCGACTTTTCGCCAGTCGGATTCGCCGGCCGCGATCACCTCCTCGCGGCCCGGATGGTCCAGCCCGGTCGCGGCCAGGTAGGCCGCGTACAGCGGCTCGTCGCTCACCGTGCAGTCTTCGCGGTTCTCCCAGGCCCGCATCATCGCCGTGGAAATGTTGCGCGGGCCGCTCCACATCGCGATGCGAAGCGCGCTCACGCCAGCCGCTCCGCCGCGCGCAGCGCCACGTCGCGCTGGATCAGATCGCGGTACAGGCCCTGCAGGCGGGCCACCATCGCCCCGGGCGATCCATCGGCGATGAGGCGGCCGTCGATGGAGCGCACCGGTGCCACGCCGGCAAACGTTCCGGTGGTGAACGCTTCCTCGGCGGAGTACGCCTGCGCAAGCGTGAAGTTTTTCTCGAAGCAGGGAATGCCGGCCTCGCGGCAGACCCGCAGCACGTTGGCGCGGGTGATGCCGCCCAGGCAGTAGTCGCCAGTAGAGGTCCACACCTCACCCTTGCGCACGATGAAGAAATGGGTGGAATTGCAGGTGGCGACGAACCCATGCGGGTCCAGCATCAGCGCCTCGTCGGCGCCGGCCTCGATGGCCTGGATGCAGGCGGTGATGCAGTTGAGCTTGCTGTGGCTGTTGAGCTTGGGGTCCTGCACGTCCGGATAGCCGCGGCGCACGTGCACGGTGAACAGGCTCAGGCCGCGGGCCAGCGTCTCGGGCTTCGCGGTCTTGAACTCGGGAATGATCACCACGGTGGCCGGCCCCACGGTGACGCGCGGGTCCTGGTAGGGCGTGCGCTTGACGCCGCGCGTGACCATTAGCCGCAGGTGCACGCCATCGTGCATGCCGTTGGCGGCGAGCGTTTCGCGGATGGCGCGAAGCAGGCCGGCGCGGTCCAGGCCGATATCCAGCGCGATCGCCTTGGCGCCTTCGAACAATCGGTCCAGGTGTTCGTCCAGGAACACCGGCTGCCCGTCCACCACGCGCAGCCCTTCCCAAACGCCGTCGCCCAGCACGAACCCGCTGTCGAACACCGAAACGGTGGCTTCGGCCCGCGGCTTGAGTTGGCCGTTGATCCAGATGCGGATACCGGCGTTGCGCGGATCGTCGTGGAAGTCGTGGATGCTCTGCGCCATGTGCGAAATCCCCGTGGTCTGGGGTCCGAGTCTAGCTGGAAACGCCTGAATTCATTGACTTTCAGCGCTTCCGCGCCTACCTTTGCAACCTCAGCGGCCAAAACAAGGGTGGCCCCGGGAAACCGGCGCCGAGCGTGCGACATGAGCACTACCCCACGGCATTGACCGCACCGCCAGGGCCCGCATCCGCGTAGGGCGCTTGGCGCCCTTTTTGTTGCCCAGAGCACCCCTCCCCGGCCCACCCCTGTTAACAGGGGAGGGAGACAAGCCAAGAGACCCATGATCAACATCACGCTCCCCGACGGCAGCCGCCGCCCGTTTGAACATCCCGTCAGCGTTGCCGACGTCGCCCTTTCCATCGGCCCGGGCCTGGCCAAGGCCGCGTTAGGCGGCAAGGTGGACGGCCGGCTGGTGGACGCCAGCTACCGCATCGAAGCCGACGCCGCGCTGGAAATCGTCACCGAGAAACATCCCGACGCGCTGGACGTGCTGCGCCACTCCACCGCCCACCTGCTGGCGCAGGCCGTGCAGCGCCTTTTCCCGGGCGCGCAGGTCACCATCGGCCCGGTTATCGAGAATGGCTTTTTCTACGACTTCGCCTACGAGCGGCCGTTCACCACCGAGGACCTGCCGGCCATCGAGGCCGAGATGCTCAAGATCGTCAAGGAAGCCCTGCCGGTCAGCCGCAGCGTGAAATCGCGCGACGAGGCGGTGGCTTTCTTCAAGGGCTTGGGCGAGCACTACAAGGCCGAGATCATCGCGGCCATCCCGGCCAGCGAAGACCTCTCGCTTTACACCCAGGGCGAGTTCACCGACCTGTGCCGCGGCCCGCACGTGCCCGGCACCGAGAAGCTGCGCGCGTTCAAGCTGATGAAAGTGGCCGGCGCCTACTGGCGTGGCGACCACAACAACCAGATGCTCAGCCGCATCTACGGCACCGCCTGGCTCAACGACAAGGACCTAAAGGCCCACCTCACGCAGTTGGAGGAGGCCGAGAAGCGCGACCACCGCAAGATCGCCAACCAGCTCGAGCTGTTCCATCTGCAGGAAGAAGCGCCGGGCCTGGTGTTCTGGCACCCCAAGGGTTGGCAGCTGTGGCAGGTGGTGGAGCAGTACATGCGCCGCGTCTACCGCGCCTCGGGCTATCAGGAAGTGCGCTGCCCGCAGATCTTGGACGTATCCCTGTGGAAGCAGTCCGGCCACTGGGACAACTACAAGGACAACATGTTCTTCACCGAATCGGAGAAGCGCACCTATGCGCTGAAGCCGATGAACTGCCCGGGCCATGTCCAGATATTCAACCAGGGCTTGCACAGCTACCGCGACCTGCCGCTGCGTCTAGGCGAGTTTGGCGCCTGCCACCGCAACGAGCCCTCGGGTGCGCTGCACGGCATCCTGCGCGTGCGCGGCTTCACCCAGGACGACGGCCACATCTTCTGTACGCCCGAGCAGGTGGAGGCGGAAGTCACCGCGTTCCATCGCCAGGCGCTGAGGGTCTATGCTGATTTCGGCTTTACCGAGGTGTTGGTCAAGTTGTCCACTCGCCCGGCCAACCGTATTGGCGAGGAAGCACAATGGGATCGTGCGGAAAGCACATTAGCCGCTGCGCTGGACGGTGCCGGTATCCAATGGGAAGAAAACCCGGGTGAGGGCCCCTATAAAGCCACTTGCGACAACGGTATCTCGCT
>JANNQY010000423.1:0-8620 GCA_031400995.1 Lysobacteraceae bacterium | reverse complement strand
GAGGGACTTCAGTCCCGATGCTTGAGGGAATCGGGACTGAAGTCCCTCCCACAGGAAGTCCCTCCCACAGGAAGTCCCTCCCACAGGAAGTCCCTCCCACAATGGATGAATCAGGCTTGGAGGGCTTTCGCGGCGGGCACGTAGTCGTAGCCCAAGTCCTTGGCCACGGCTTCGTAGGTCACTTTGCCGGCGTGCACGTTCAGGCCGTTGAGCAGGTGTTCGTCGTCCAGCATCGCCTTGACGCCCTTGTTGGCCAACTGCACTGCGAACGGCAGGGTGGCGTTGGTGAGCGCGAAGGTGGACGTGCGCGCCACGCCGCCGGGCATGTTGGCCACGCAGTAGTGGATGATGCCGTCCACTTCATAGGTCGGGTTCTGGTGCGTGGTGGCCTTGGAGGTTTCGAAGCAGCCGCCCTGGTCGATGGCCACGTCCACCAGCACCGAGCCGGGCTTCATCAGGCCCAGTTGCTTGCGCGACACCAGCTTGGGCGCGGCGGCGCCGGGAATGAGCACCGCACCGATCAGCAGGTCGGTTTGCGGCAGCAGTTCCTCGATGGCGTCGTGGGTGGAATAGAGCGTGGTGATCTTGTCGCCGTAGAGTTCGTCCAGATACTTCAGGCGATCCAGCGAGCGGTCCAGGATGGTGACGCGGGCGTTGAGGCCCATGGCCATGCGCGCGGCATTGATGCCGACCACGCCGCCGCCGATCACCAGCACTTCGGCTGGCTTCACGCCCGGCACGCCGCCCAGCAGCACGCCCGAGCCGCCCTGGGCTTTTTCAAGCGCGTGGGCGCCGGCCTGGATGGACATGCGTCCAGCCACTTCGCTCATCGGCGCCAGAAGCGGCAGGCCGCCGCGGCGGTCGGTGACGGTTTCATAGGCGATGCAGGTGGCGCCGGATTTCACCAGCGCCTTGGTCTGCTCGGGATCGGGCGCCAGGTGCAGGTAGGTGTAGAGGATCTGGCCGGGGCGCAGCATGGCGCACTCGCCCGGCTGCGGCTCTTTAACCTTGATGATCATCTCGGCGCGCTTGAAGATTTCTTCGGCGCTGTCGACGATCTGCGCGCCGGCTTTCTCATACATCTCGTTGGTGAGGCCGATGGACTTGCCGCCATCGCGCTGCACCAGCACCTGGTGGCCGTGGGCCGCGAGTTCACGTGCGCCGGCCGGGGTGAGGCCGATGCGGTACTCGTGGTTCTTGATTTCCTTGGGGACGCCGATAAGCATGATTTGCCCTCCCGGGGCGAAACGATGGGTTTTGCGCGCTCCGCCGGCTCAGGCGGTGGCGCGTATGGTAGCCGCGAGGCGGTCGAAAATCTGGTCGATGTGATCGGCGTTCAGGATCAGCGGCGGCGACAGCGCCAATACGTCTCCGGTGCAGCGCACCATCAGGTTCTGCTCGTGGAAAGCGCGGTTGAAGGCGTCGTAGCCGCGGGCACCCGGCGCGCCCTCGCGGGGCGCCAATTCAACCGCGCCAATCAGGCCGAAGTTGCGGATGTCGATGACGTTGGGCAGGCCCTTGAGCGCGTGGATGGCGTCTTCCCAGTGTTGGCCAAGCGTGATGGCCTTCTGGAACAGGTTCTCTTCGGCGTAGGTGTCCAGCGTGGCCAGGGCAGCAGCGCAGGCCAGCGGATGGCCGGAATAGGTGTAGCCGTGGAACAGCTCGATGGCGCCGTCGGGCCCGTGCATGAAGGCGTCGTGGATCTTGCCCGAGGCAAACACCGCGCCCATCGGCACGCTGCCGTTGGTGAGGCCCTTGGCCGCCGTGATCAGGTCGGGGGTGACGCCGAAGCGCTGCGCCGCGAAGGCGTGCCCGACGCGGCCGAAGCCGGTGATCACTTCGTCGAAGATCAGCAGGATGCCGTGCTTGTCGCAGATCTCGCGCAGGCGCTTGAGATAGCCATCGGGCGGCAGCACCACGCCGGCGCTGCCGGAGATGGGCTCCACAATCACCGCGGCGATGGTGCTGGCGTCATGCAGCGCCACCATGCGCTCAAGGTCTTCGGCCAACTCCACGCCGTGCTGCGGCAGGCCGCGGTTGAAGCCATTGCGGCCGATGTCCAGGGTGTGGCGCAGGTGGTCCACGCCCGCCAGCATCGGCCCGAAGAACTTGCGGTTGTTCACCATGCCGCCGACGGAGATGCCGCCGAAGCCGACGCCGTGGTAGCCCTTTTCGCGGCCAATCAACCGCGTGCGCTGGCCTTCGCCGCGGGCGCGGTGATAGGCCAGGGCGATCTTGAGCGCGGTGTCCACCGCTTCCGAGCCCGAGTTGGTGAAGAACACGTGGTCCAGGCCGTCAGGCGCAATCGCTGCCAGCCGCTCCGCCAGCAGGAAGGGCAGCGGATGGCCCATCTGGAAGGTGGGCGCGAAGTCGAGCGTGGCCGCCTGCTGCTGGATCGCCTTGACGATGCGCGGGCGCGCGTGGCCGGCGTTGCAGCACCACAGGCCGCCGGTGCCGTCCAGGATCTCGCGGCCGTCCACGGTGCGGTAGTGCATGCCCTCGGCGCTGGCCAGCAGCCGCGGCGTCTTCTTGAACTGGCGGTTGGCCGTGAACGGCATCCAGAAGGCATCTGTCTGCTCGGGGGAACCGATGGCCTGCGCGGCGTAGTTTTCCAGGCTGGCGTGCGGGTCGGAGACGGTCATGGCGGGGCTCGGCGGGGGTCTGGCCGTCAGCTTACCGTGTTGAATAAATTTTACAATCACCTCTAAACCGGCGGTTTCATTGACCCGAGGCGGGCTGAGTGTTAAATATTCAGCAACATTGGAGGGCATGCTTTGGATATCGGGGTCCGGCTTCAGGCCGTGCGCAAGGGCAAGAACCTGAGCCAGCGCGAGTTGGCCAAGCGGGTGGGGGTGACCAATTCCACCATCTCGCTGATCGAACAGAACAAGGTGAGCCCGTCCATCAGCTCGCTGAAGAAGGTGCTGGACGGCATTCCGATTTCCTTGGCCGATTTCTTCACCCTGGATCTGGCGGATGGCGGCGACAGCCCGTTCTATCCGGCCAAGGACCAGCCGGACGTGGGCAACAACGAGATCCACTACTTCCTGGTGGGCCAGCACCGCGCCAACCGGCAGATGTGCCTGCTGCGCGAAGTGATGCCGGCCGGCAGCGACACCGGCGAGACGATGCTCAGCCACGACGGCGAAGAGGGCGGCGTGATCGTCCAAGGCCAGGTGGAACTGACCGTGGGCGACCAGGTTAGGGTGCTCGGGCCTGGCGAGGCGTATTACTTCGAGAGTCGACAGCCGCACCGTTTCCGCAATGTCGGCAGCGAAGATGCGGTGCTGGTAAGTGCCAATACGCCGCCCACGTTTTGAGCCATCCTCCCACAGAGCGAATCGGGACTGAAGTCCCTCCCACAAGAGCCCACCATGACTACGCCCAAGACCCGCGATGATTGGCAGGCGCTCGCCGCCAAGCTGCGTATCCGCAACCAGGCCTTTATTGACGGCCGCTACGTGGATGCCGCCAGCGGCAAGACCTTCGATTGCATCAGCCCTATTGATGGCCGGGTGTTGACCCAGGTGGCCGAAGGCGGCGCCGAGGACATCAACCGCGCCGTCAGCGCCGCGCGCAAGGCCTTCAACGCCGGCAAGTGGTCGGAGACCGCGCCCAAGCACCGCAAGAAGGTGCTGGTGAAGTTCGCCCAGCTGCTGGACCAGCACGCCGATGAGCTGGCGCTGCTGGAATCGCTGGACATGGGCAAGCCGGTCAGCGACGCGCTGAACGTGGACGTGGCCGCCGCGGTGCGCTGCCTGGCCTGGACCGGCGAGGCCATCGACAAGGTCTACGGCGAGGTCGCGGCCACCGGCTCCGATGAGCTGGGCCTGGTAACGCGCGAGCCGCTGGGCGTGGTGGGCGCGATCGTGCCGTGGAATTTCCCGCTGTTGATGGCCGCGTGGAAGTTCTCGCCGGCGCTGGCGATGGGCAACTCGCTGGTACTCAAGCCTTCGGAAAAGTCGCCGCTCACCGCGCTGCGCATCGCCGAGTTGGCCATCGAGGCGGGTATCCCGCCGGGCGTCTTCAACGTGGTGCCGGGCTTTGGCAAGGAAGCCGGCGAGCCGCTGGCCCTGCACATGGACGTGGACGGACTGGTGTTCACCGGCTCCACCGCGGTGGGCAAACACCTGATGCAATGCGCGGGCCGCTCGAACATGAAGCGCGCGTACATGGAGTGCGGCGGCAAGAGCCCGAACCTGGTGTTCGCCGACGCGCCCAGCCTGGAGCGGGCCGCCAAGGCCGCCGCCAGCGGCATCTTCTACAATCAGGGCGAGGTCTGCACCGCGGCGTCGCGGCTTTTCGTGCAGCGCTCGGTGAAGGACGAATTCCTGGCGCGCGTGGCCGAATACGGCCAGCGCATGCAGCCGCGCCACCCGCTGGAGCCCGGCGCGCCGATGGGTGCGATTGTGGACGAGGGCCAGACCCAGCGCGTGCTGGAGTTCATCGCCAAAGGCGGCGCCGATGGCGGCCGGCTGGTGATTGGCGGCGAGCGTCTGGATACGGTGCCCGGCGGCTGCTACATCGCGCCCACCATCTTCGACGAGGTCGAGCACGGCCACACCATCGCCCGCGAGGAGATCTTCGGGCCGGTGCTCAGCGTGATCGCCTTCGATACCGAGGAAGACGCCCTGCGCATGGCCAACGACAGCGACTATGGCCTGGCCGCCGGCGTGTTCACCAGCGACATCAGCCGGGCCCACCGGGTGGCGCGCAAGCTGCGCGCCGGCAGCGTCTGGGTGAACTACTGGGACGGCGGCGACATGACCGCGCCGTTCGGCGGCTACAAGCAGAGCGGCAACGGCCGCGACAAATCCCTGCATGCCTTCGAGAAGTACACCGAAGTGAAGGCGACCTGGATCAACCTCGAGCCCTAGGCGGCGCCCGCCGGGGCGGGCGCTGCCGGTGCGCACCTTACTCAGGCGGGGTGCGTCATGGCGCGGGTGAGCGATTCGGGATGGCTGCGGTGATACACGTAGGTGCGGCGCGCCAGGTTACCGCGCCGGGCACCGATGGCCAGCAGGCGCTGCATCAGCGCTGACTCCTCGGCATAGGCAACGTCGGGGAAGCCGCCGGCCGCCAGCATCGCCTGCCGACGCAGCACCAGCATTCCCACGCCGATGCAGTCGTCCAGATGGATGTCCTCACCCGGGCTCTGCGCGCAGGGCACCATCGAACTGCCCACCACGCGCATCGGCGACAGCCAAACGTCCACCGCTGGGTCGGCTTCGATCGCCTCGCGGTGCCGTGCGAGGTGGTCGGGTTCGAGTTCATCGTCGCTGTCCAGGAAAGCGATCCATGGCGCCTGGGCCTGGCCCAGCAGGCGGTTGCGCGACGCGGCCTGGCCGCGGTTGTCATGGCGCCATGTCCGGATCCGCGGATCGTGCTGGCGCCAATGCGACAGCACGCTGGGCGTGCTGTCGCCCGAGCCGTCGTCGGCGATCAGCAGTTCCCACTGGGTTTCGTGCTGGGCAAGCACCGACGCCAGCGCCCGGCCCAAGAAGCTGGCCCGGTTGAAGGTTGGCATCAGGATGGAGAACATGGCTGGCACGGCGGACATTAGATACTTCAGCGGCAATCGTGTGCAAACGAGGTGACTGCGGCAGCAGCGGCTACCAAAGCGCGTCGCGCAGCTTGAACCAGGCCATCGCGGCCACCAGCATCGGCGTGCGAAGGGCGCGGCCGCCGGGGAAGTTGCGGTGCGGGATCTTAGCAAACGCGTCCAGGCGGCCCGCCTGGCCGCGGATGGCCTCGGCCAGGATGCGTCCGGCCAGGCCCGTTGCCGCCACGCCGTGCCCGGAGAAGCCCTGCGCGAAATAGACGTTGTCGCCCAGACGGCCCCAGTGCGGCGCACGGTTCAGGCTGATGTCGATCAGGCCGCCCCAGACGCTGTCGAACTTCACGTCCTTGAGCTGCGGAAACACTTGGGTCATGCGCCGCATCATGGTGCCGGGCAGGTCGGGCGGGGGCAGGGTGGAGTAGCTGGCGCGGCCGCCGAACAGCAGGCGGTGGTCGCGGCTGAGGCGGAAGTAATCCAGCGCCCAGTTGATGTCGGCCACCGCCATGTTGTTGCGGATCAGGCCAGCGGCGCGCTCGGCGCCCAGCGGCTCGGTGGCGCCCACATAGGTGCCCACCGGCATGATCTTGTCGTCCAGTTCGGTTGCAATGCCGTGCACCAGCGCGTTGCCAGCCAGCACGCAGAAATCACCCTGCACCTCGCCCTGGGCCGTGCGCAGCAGCGGCCGCACGCCGCGCTGCAGCGAGACCACCGGGGAGTTCTCGAAGATGCGCACACCCGCAGCCACCGCGGCCCGGGCCAGGCCCAGGCTGTAGTTGAGCGGATGCAGATGCCCCGACTGCGGGTCGAAAATCGCGCCCAGGTAGCGCGGACTGGTCAGTTGCGCCGCCAGCTGCTCGCGGTCCCACCACTGCACGGGGTAGGCGTAGTTTTCGGCGAGGTCGTGCTGCAGTGCCTTGAGTTCGTCGATGTGGCGCGGCTTGATGGCGACGTGGGCGTGCCCGCCCTGCCAGTCCGCGTCTATCTGGTGCCGGGCAATGCGCTCGCGCACCATTTGCACGCCCTCCACCGCCCAGCTGAACAGGCGCCGCGACTCCTGCATGCCCAGCATCGCCGCGATCTTGGGCTGGTCGCAGCCGAAACCGAAGATCACCTGGCCGCCGTTGCGACCCGAAGCGCCCCAACCCACGCGCTGGGCCTCCAGCACCACCACGCTCAGCCCGGCCTGGGCGAGCTCGAGCGCGGCCGACAGGCCGGTGAGCCCGGCGCCCAACACCACTACGTCGGCGGTCTCGCGCCCATGCAGCGGCGGATGCGCGGGCGCCGGATCGGCACTCTGCGCATACCAGGACTTCACGTAGCCGGGGCGATCTGCCGCGCCCATGTCACACCTGCCGCAAGTACCACTCGTACTCCAGCGTGGTCACTTCGCGGTTGAAGCTGCGCATTTCCTTGAGCTTCTGCTGGCCGTAAATGTGCTGGAAGTGCTCACCAAAGTGCCTGCCGACGAAATCGCTCCCCATGAAGTCGTTGAGCGTCTCGCGCCAGTACAGCTCGCGATGCTCGGTCTGCTCATAGGCGTTGCCCACGATCGGTGCCCCCGGATCGCCCTTGTCGTCCAGGCCCTGCAGGATGCCGGCCAGCACCGCGGCGGCAACCAGGTAGGGATTGGCGTCGGCGCCGGCGATGCGGTGCTCGATGCGGATGTTGGCCGGGTCGCTGTGCGGGATGCGCATCGCCACGGTGCGGTTGTTGAAGCCCCAGGCGTCGTTGAGCGGCACGAAGGAATTGAGCACGAAGCGCCGGTAGCTGTTGGCGTGCGGCGCGAACATCAGCATGCAGTCGCGGCTGGCCTTCTGCAGCCCGGCCACGCCGTGGCGCAGGGTATCCGAGGGTGTTTCGGGCGTGCAGGCGAAAATATTCTTGCCGTCTTTGTCCAGCACGCTCACGTGGATATGGGTGCCGCTGCCGGCCTGGTCCACGAAGGGCTTGGCCATGAAGCTGGCGATCATGCCCTGTTCGTCCGCGGTCGCTTTCACCACCCGGCGCAGCATCAGGGCGTCGTCGCAGGCCGCCACGGCATCGGCGCGATGCTTGAGGTTGATCTCGAACTGCCCGGGCGCGTATTCGGCCACCGCGGTGTCGGCCGGGACGCCCTGCGCGGCGCAGGCGTCAGCGACGGCATCGGTGAAGTGTTGGTAGTCGTTGAGGTCCTGCATGTAATAGACCTGCGTGCTGCGGTTGCGCTCGCCGGTGGCCGGGTTCACCGACATCTGCGGGCGGCCGTCCACCGTGAGCTCGGCATCCAGCAGGTAAAACTCCAGTTCCACTGCCACCACCGGCGTCAGGCCGCGGTCGGCGTAGCGCTGCACCACTTGCTTGAGCACTTCGCGCGGGTTGGCCATGAACGGCCCGCCCTTGCCGTCCTCCATCTGCAGCAGCAATTGGGCCATGGGCCGGTGCTGCCACGGAATGGGACGCAGGCTGCCCGGCACCGGGCGGCAAATGCGGTCTTCGTCGCCGATGTCATAGCCCAGGCCGGTTTCTTCCACCGTATTGCCAGTGATGTCGGTGGCCACCAGCGACATCGGCAGGCAGACGCCATTCTGGTAAACCTTCTCCAGGGCGTCGCGGGTGATGCGCTTGCCGCGCAGCAGTCCGTTCATGTCGGCCAGCAACAGGTCGATCTGCTCGCAGTCGGCCAGTTGCTCCAGTACGGCTGCATCGGCGGCGGGGAGGGCGGTAGGGGTCATTTCATTCAGCCGTCGGCTAGGGTCGCCGGATACTAGCACTGGCCACGTCTGGCTGTAAAAAATACTCAACATCATGAGCAGGCACGCCAGGGCTACCGGGGCGCGGTACGGGCCGAAAGGGCGTTATGACAACCTATCGCGCCGCAGCATGCCGCAGCGAGCTGTGCATTAAGCCGCAAACCGCGTTGATAAAATCAAACAGCCGGAGTAAGGTCGGGCATCTCCTCGCGAGGCGCCTATGCGTCGTATCCCGCTGGTCGGCCTACCTTCAGACCGAAAACAGATCGGGCATCACCCCTTCCAGGTGGTGGGCGAAAAATACATACGTGCCGTGGTGGACGGAGCGGGC
>JANNQY010000422.1:0-2206 GCA_031400995.1 Lysobacteraceae bacterium | reverse complement strand
GGCACCCTGATTGACTCGGCGCAGGGCATCACCCGCTGCGTCGCACACGCGTTTGAACAAATGGGCGAGCCGGTCCCGCCGCTGGACCAGCTTCGGCGCTGGATCGGCCCGCCGCTGCGCGACAGCTTCGGCCCGCTGCTGGCCAACGCCGAGCGCACCGAACAGGCGGTGGCGCACTACCGCGAACGATTTGAAACGCACGGATGGGCCGAGCACGAGGTCTATGTCGGCATCGGCGAGGCGGTGCTGGCGCTGTCCGCGGCGGGGCATCGGCTGGCGGTGGTGACCGCCAAGAACGAGCCGCACGCGCGCAAGATCATCGCCCACCTGCCGTTCGGCCACGTGTTCGAGGACATCATTGGCGCCACGCCCTGCGGCCGCTTGTGCCACAAGCCCGAGCTGATTGCCGAAGCGCTGTCGCGCCTGTCGCTGTCCCCGGAGGACAGCTGGATGGTGGGCGACCGCCACATGGACATCGACGGTGCGCGCCACCACGGCATGCGTTCGGTGGGCGTGCTGTGGGGTTTTGGCGGCGAATCCGAACTGCGCGCCGCCGGCGCCACCCGCCTGGTGGCCTGTCCCTCCGAGCTGTCCGGGGCCTTCTCAGCCTGAAAACGTATGCACCGTGGTGCAGGGCATGCGGGTTGCCGTGCTAGCTTGTGGTCTTCACATCCAATGCAAGAAAACCCATGAGCCAACAACTGCGCCGCACCAAGATCCTCGCCACGCTGGGCCCGGCCACCGACGCCCCCGGCGTGCTGGATGACTTGGTGCGCGCCGGCGTCAACGTGGTGCGCCTGAACTTCTCCCACGGCACGCCGGACCAGCACGCCGCGCGCGTGGCCGCGGTGCGCGAAGTCGCGGCGCGCCACGGCCGGGAAGTGGGCATCTTGGCCGACCTGCAGGGCCCGAAGATCCGCATCGAGAAGTTCGCCGCCAACAAGGTCGAACTGCGCGCAGGCCAGCCCTTCACCCTGGTGTGCCGCGCCGATGCGGCGCCCGGTGACGCCACCCAGGTGGGCGTGAGCTACCTGGGCCTGGTCACCGACGTGCATGCCGGCGACACACTGCTGCTGGACGATGGCCTGATGGCGGTGAAAGTGGACGCCATCGTTGGCGACTGCATCCACACCACCGTGCTCACCGACGGCTTCCTCTCCAACCGCAAGGGCCTCAACCGCTTGGGCGGCGGCCTGTCGCTGGGCGCGCTCACCGACCAGGACAAGGAGCACATCGTCATTGCGGCCGGGCTGGAGGTTGATTTCATCGCGGTCTCCTTCTGCCGCTCCGCCGCCGACATGGACGAAGCCCGTGCGTTGGCCCGCGCCGCCGGCTCCGACGCCTTCCTGGTGGCCAAGATCGAGCGCGCCGAGGCCATCGAAAACCTGGTGGAGATCACCATCGCCTCGGACGTGGTGATGGTGGCCCGCGGCGACTTGGGCGTGGAGATCGGCGACGCCGAGCTGCCGGGCCTGCAGAAAAAAATCATCCGCACCGCGCTGGAGCACAACCGGGTGGTGATCACCGCCACCCAGATGCTGCAGTCCATGGTGGACAACCCGATCCCCACGCGCGCGGAAGTGCTGGACGTGGCGAACTCGGTGATCGACGGCACCGACGCGGTGATGCTGTCGGCCGAAACCGCCTCGGGCAGCCACCCGGTGAAGTCGGTGGAGGCGATGGTGCGCATCTGCCTGGGCGCCGAGCGCCAGTTCGACCACGACACGGATTTCGAAAAGGCGCCGCGCAACCTGCAGGCGGCCGACCAGGCCATCGCGATGGCCAGCATGTTCCTGGCCGAGCACATAAAGGTGCGGGCGATCCTGGCGCTCACCGAATCCGGCGGAACGGCGCGCTACTTGTCGCGCTTCCGCTCGTCGGTGCCCATCTACGGCCTCTCGCGCCACGCGGGCGCGCGCCGGCGCATGGCGATGATCCGCGATGTGTTCCCGGTGGACTACGACAGCCAGGGCCAAGCCACCCGCGAGGCAGCCCGCGGCGCAATCCGCCAGTTGTTCGAAGCGGGCGCGCTGGCCGAAGGCGACAGCGTGATCATCACCAGCGGCGACCACATGGAGCTCCACGGCGCCACCAACACCCTGCGCCTGCTCAAGGTCGGTCCCGCCGGCCGAGCCGAGGGCCTCGGCGAGCTCTAACCCCCGGCTAACGTAGGAGGGACTTCAGTCCCGATGCTCTTGTGGGAGGG
>JANNQY010000421.1:0-4028 GCA_031400995.1 Lysobacteraceae bacterium | reverse complement strand
TCAGGAATTCGGATCGCGCAGGAAGCGCGCCAGCGAGGGCGCGGCGCGCGAGGGTTCGAACTCCGAGGCGACGTCCACGAAACCGCGCAGTACCGCGATGTCATGCGGCGTGCGGCCCAGGGTGTCGCGGGCCTGGCGGTTGCCGCCCTCGCGCAGCAGGCGCTGCACCACGCGTGGGAGGCCGTGCAGCGCCGCCAGATGCAGTGGGGTGAAGCCGCGCTGGTCGCTCGCGCCCAACTCCACGTCTTCGGCCAGCAGGCGCTCCAGTGCCGCCAGCAGCACGTCTTCGTCGCAGGCGGTGCCGGGCTCGGCGCGCGCGCCCAGCAGCAGCAGCAGCGGCGTCTGGCCCACCGCGTTGGCTTCATCGGGCGGGATGTCGGCCAGCAGCAGCGTGTCCATCAGCGCCAGCACGCGCTGGCGGTCGCGCGACGAGAATGCGTGCAGCGCGGCGCAGTGCAGCGCGCCCAGGCCTTGGGCGTCGCGCGCCAGCGCGTTGGCTTCGTGCGCCAGCAGGCGTGAAATCAGCTCCGGCTGGCCCAGAGCAGCGGCCAGCATCATCGGCGTCACGTCGCCGGGCAGCGCAAGGTCGGGGGCGGCGCCGGCGCGCAGCAGCTGATCCACCACGCCCACGTGGCGCATGCTGATGGCGGCCGACAGCGGCGTGGCACCCGTCCGCGCCGCCAGTGCGGTGTCGGCGCCGCGCTCCAGCAACAGCGCCACCACCACGTCGTGGCCGCCGCCGGAGGCGCGCAGCAGCGCCGTGCAGCCCTGCGCATCCACGCCGTCTACCGACAGGCCCAGTTCGAGCAGGCGCAGCACCGCTTCAGCGTCGCCAGCCATTGCCGCCGAAGGCAAGTCGGCCGCCTGCAGTGCGCGGCCCGGCAGCTGCCACTGGCGCCATTCCAGCCAGTGCGAAAGTTCGCGGCGATCGGCGGCCAAGGCCAGGCCCAGCGGCGTCTGGCCGTCGGGCGCGGCCAAAGCCGGCGAGGCGCCG
This sequence comes from Lysobacteraceae bacterium, assembly GCA_031400995.1. GTDB lineage: Bacteria > Pseudomonadota > Gammaproteobacteria > Xanthomonadales > Xanthomonadaceae > Arenimonas. The sequence continues at coordinate 3,034 of JANNQY010000421.1, read as the reverse complement.
TGGCGGATCAGCACGCGCAGCGCGCCCTCGCGGCCCAGCGTGGCGGCGCAGTGCAGCGCGGTGTGGCCGCGGCCGTCGCGCGCGTTGGGATCCACGCCCGAAGCGAGCAGTGCATCGGCCAAACGCAGCCAACCGAGCTGGATGGCCAGGCCCAGCGGCGGGTCGAGCGGCGCGCCGCCGAAGGCATCCGCGCCGCGTTCGAACAGCGCCAGCGCCAGCTGCTCATGGCCGCGCGTGGTGTGCTCGCCGGTCTGGCAAGCGTGCAGCCAGCGCGCCAGGCCGCCGCGCCCGCCCACCGGCTGGCCGCGCTCGAGCAGGCGCTGCAGCGCCGCGCTGGCGTGGCCGCCGCGGCCCAGCAAATGGAACAGCACGCTGTCTTCGCCGTCCACCCGCACATCGGCGCTGGCGCCGTGTTCTAGCAGCCAGTTGAAGTGCGCCAGATCGCTATCGCCCGCGAACTCCAGCAGCAGCGCGGCCAGGCCGTCGTCATCAGGGCCTGCGCCCAAGCGGCGCATGGCCACGGCTGATTCGTGGCGGCCAGCGAGCAGTGCCTCGCGCAGCAGTTCGCGCGGCGTCTTTTCGAAGTGGCCCTCGGACAGACCCTCGGCGACGCTGGCAGGCAGCGGGTAGGACGGATCCAGCACCGCCACCAAGGGCCAGCGGCCGGCGCCCAGCGCGTGCTCCAGCGCGCGGCGGCCGTCCTGGTCGCGCTGCTCGGGATTCACGCCCAGGGCAATCAGGTGGCGCATGAACTCCGGCGTCACGCCCGCTTCCGCGGCCAGCACCAAGGCGCTGCGGCCACGTGCGTCCACTGCCGCCACATCGGGACGGGACTGCGCCAGCCGCGCCAGCACGCCGGCCTGTCCCGCGCGCGCGGCCTCCAGCAGCGGGGTCATGTCGTCGGCATCGCGAGCGTTGCGATCGGCGCCGGCGTCGAGCAGCTCAGCGACGATTTCGGCATTGCCGGCAGCACAGGCCAGGCCCAGCGCGGTGCGCTGCTGCACACCGCGTGCGTCCACCCGCGCCTTGTGCTTGAGCAGCAGCTGCACGCCGGCGATGTCATCGTCGCCCGACACCGCCGCCAGCAGCGCCGGCTGGCCTTGGGCGGGCTCGGGCTTGGCGCCGCGTTCAATCAGGAAGCGCGCCAGCCGCCAGTTGCCGGCGGCGCAGGCCACGCCCAGCGGGCTGAAACCTTCGGCGTTGAGCGCATCGGTGATTGCGCCGGCATCCAGCAGCAGCGCGGCCACCGCGGCATCGGTGCTGCGCGCGGCGTGGTGCAGCGGCGTGTTGCCCTCGGCGTCGGCGTGGCGCGCATCGGCGCCGTTCGCCAGCAGGGTCATCACCGCTTCCGGGCGGCCGTGCCAGCTGTCGCGGGTGGCGGCCAGCAGTGGCGTCAGGCCGGCGTGCTCGGCGTTGAGCGCCACGCCGCGGGCGATCAGCTCGCGCAGCAGGCGCAGGTCGCCCAACAGCGCCGCCAGCATCGGCAGCGTGCGTTGGTCGCGCTCTTGCTCGTTCGGCGGCGCCGTGGGGTCGGCGCCGGACGCCAGCGCAGCCAGCGCCGCGTCAACGCGGCCGGCGCGGGTGGCGGCATAAAGCTGGTCGTCGGGGTCGCTGTCGGCATCGTCGGCGGCGGGCTCGGGCACGTCATCGCCGTCGTCGCCATAGATGGGCAGCTCACCCAGCCGCAGCGGCGTGGGCGCGGCGCCGAGGCGCTGCACCAGCAGGTGGCCAACGAGCGCCAGCAGCGCTTGCAGCGCAACGCCCGGCAACCGCAGCGCCGCAGGCACCAGCCCCGGCCACGCCAGCGCCAGCCCACTGGCCAGAATCACGAACACCGCCAGCGCCACGGCGAAGCCGCGCCCGGCATCAGCCGGCCCCGCCGAGCCCACGGCGGCCGCCAGCGCCGGAACGCGTCCACCTTCGCGCCCCGCCAGGCCGAACGCCGGCCAGGCCCGCCACAGCAACAGCAGCACCGCGGCCACCATGCTGCTCAGGGCCAGGCTGGCCGACAGCGAGCCGGTGCCGCGCAGCGCGGCCAGCGGCCAAGCGGTGCCCAGCGCCAGCAGTGCAAAGCCCGCGCCCCACAACCCCACTAGGGCCACCAGGTCGCGGCGTCCGGCCGCGTCCAGGCCCGGCGCCGGCCGCAGCCCATGCAGCGTCGCCAACCCCAGCACCCAAGCCGGCTGCGCCAGCCAAAGCGCCACCAGCAGGGCCGGATGCGGCCACAGCGCGCACAGCGTGAGTGTTGCCGCCAGCGCCAGCCAGGCCCAGGCCCGCCAGCTGCGGCGCGGATCAGCCATCGACCATCGGGTCCAGAAGCGTGGGCGGGAACTGCAGGTGGAAGCCGTGCGCCAGCAGGTTGCCGCGCACCACCGCCGCGTCCACCTGGGCCAGCTTGCGCTCCGGGGTCAGCGCCACGTCTAGAACGAATACCAGCTCGCCCAGCGGCGCCCGCACCGCCTCGGGAATCACGCCGAAGGCGTCCCGCTGGCGCAGGTAAACGTAGGTGTTGTCCTTGCGCAGGGATTTGTAAACGTAGGCTTGCATGGGTTCGCCGCAGGAGTCAGGGGATTGTCGCCGCAAACGCCCCGGGGGAAAAGCAGCACGGGCGCGCGACTTGGCGGCTTTGCTAGGCTTGCGAGTCCGTCAATGTTCCCGGAGAGCCCATGCGCCACCGCCGTATCGCCCTTGCCCTGCTGGCCTTCAGCGCCGCGTCCGCCGCCGCGCCCGAGGCACCGCTGACGCTGGACCAGGCCATGGCGAACCCGGACTGGATCGGCCCGCCGGTGGAAGCGACGTGGTGGGCGCTGGACGGCAAGCGCGCGCTGTACACGCTCAAGCGCGCCGATTCGCCGGTGCGCGACACCTGGGCGCAGCCGGTGGCGGGCGGTGCGGCCGTGCGCGTGGAGGGCGCGGCGCTGGCCGACGTCAATCCAGCCGGCGCGCAGTTCAGCGCCGACCGCACGCGCGCGGCGTTCGTGCGCAACGGCGATGTGTTCCTGCGCGAAGCCAGCGGCACGCTGCGCCAGCTCAC
>JANNQY010000420.1:0-4556 GCA_031400995.1 Lysobacteraceae bacterium | reverse complement strand
GACCAGGCCTGGGCCAGCGCCTACGCAAGGCTTGGGCGGACCTACTACCCAAAGTGGTTGCTTGCGGTGCCCTACTCGCCCGTTTCCGGCCCTCGCCTGCTGGCGCGCGATCCGGCCGATCGTGCTGCGCTGGCGGCGGCGCTGATCGAACAGGCGCAGCGCGACGGGCTGTCGTCGCTGCACGTCAACTTCCACTCGAACGAGGAAAGCGCGGCCTTCGACGGCCGCTGGCTGGCGCGCGAAGACGTTCAGTTCCACTGGCGCAATCGCGGTTGGCGCCATTTCGGCGAATTCCTGGCGGCCCTGCAGCCCAAGAAGCGCAAGAACCTGCGCCAGGAGCGCGAAAAAGTGGCGCGCGCCGGCTACACCTTCCGCACCGTGCACGGCGACGAGGCCAGCGACGACGACCTGGCGGACATGCACGGCTTCTATTGCCGCACGTTTGGCGACTACGGCAACCACCCGGCGCTTACGCTGGAGTTTTTTCGGCACCTGGCGCGGACGGTGCCGAGGCAGCTGGTGCTGTTCCTGGCCCAGCGCGACGGCGTGGCCGTGGCCGGTGCACTGTGCCTGCGCGGGGGCGACACGCTGTACGGCCGCTACTGGGGCAGCAGCGAGCCGGTTCCGGCGCCAGGCCTGCATTTCGAAACCTGCTATTACCAAGGTATTGATTACTGCCTTCGCGAGGGACTGCAGGTGTTCGAACCGGGCGCCCAGGGCGAACACAAGATCGCGCGCGGCTTCCTGCCCGTAACGACGCACAGCCGGCATTGGCTGGCCGACGCGGAGTTCGCGCAGGCGCTGGCCGGCTGGTGCGCACAGGAGCGCGCCGGCAGCCAAGACTACCGCCACGCCGTGTTGGCACACACGCCTTACCTCGATGCCGATCCGGCTGCCCCTGCTGGCGCCTGAGCCCGACGCGCCCTTCCCGCCCGCGGGGCAGGCGCATCGGGAACCTAATGGCCTGCTGGCCATGGGCGGCGACCTGTCGCCGGCACGGCTGCTGAACGCTTATCGCCGCGGTATTTTCCCCTGGTTTTCCGAAGGCGAACCGATCCTCTGGTGGTGCCCGGATCCGCGCATGGTTTTTTTCACCGAGACCTTTCGCTTGGCCTCGCGCATGCGCCGCCAGTTGCGCCAAAGTCACTGGGAGCTGCGCGCCGACACCGCCTTCGAAGCGGTGATTGACGCCTGCGCCCGCAGCCCGCGACCCGGGCAGGACGGCACCTGGATCACGGCGGACATGCGATCGGCCTACGTGCAGCTGCACCGCCTGGGCCACGCGCACAGCGTGGAAGTGTTCGACGGTGAGCGGCTGGTGGGAGGCATCTACGGCGTCGCGATAGGCCGGATGTTTTTCGGGGAAAGTATGTTCAGCGCCGTGCCGGGCGGCTCAAAAGTGGCCTTGGCAGGCCTGGCCCGGGTCCTGGCCGGCTGGGGCTGGCCGATGATCGATGCCCAGGTGGAGAACCCGCACCTGGCGGCGCTGGGCGGGCAGCGGCTGGCGCGCGCGACGTTCCTGGCCCACGTGGCCCGGTGGACGGCGGAGCCCACGGCACCGGGGTCCTGGGCACCGCTGATTGCGCCTTTCCCGGCCTCGGCGCTGGGCTCTCCGGCCTCCGCTTAACCAAATTTTTGCAAGCAGGGCAAGGGCATGGCAGAATGCGCGGCTTGCAAGGGCGGCTTCTCCGTCCAGCGAACCCAAGAATGTCCAAAGACGATTCCATCGAATTCGAAGGCACTGTGCTCGAGACCCTTCCGAACACCATGTTCCGGGTCAAACTCGAGAACAGCCACGTCATCACCGCCCACATCTCCGGCCGCATGCGCAAGAACTACATCCGCATCCTCACCGGCGACAAGGTCAAGGTCGAAATGACTCCCTACGACCTCACCAAGGGCCGCATCACCTACCGCATGAAGTAATGCGCGGTGCTGGCACCTACGACGGCGGCCCTCGGCCGCCGTTTTGTTTTTGAGCCGGGCAGAGAGGCGCGTGCGCCCTGCGCACGACATGCTGGTTCGAGGCGAGCGCCGTCCCCTGCACAGGGGGATGGCTGCCCGGCGTCTTGCTAGCGCCATCCATGGCAGCAAACGCCGGCCGCTACGGGCCTCCTGCCCTTCGCTTCAGCCATTCCCCCTGTGCATGGGCCGTCGCCCCGGATGTCCCGGACACTCCGAAACAGAGTCAACAGCTTGGAGCGGCGCTCAGCTGTCACCGCGCGTTTGATCCCGTCCCAATGTACCCACGCCTTCCGGGGCGACGGCCCACACCAAAGGGGAATCGCTGAAGAGGAGGGCAGGAGGCCCGCAACGGCCGGCGTTTGCTGCCATGGATGGCGCTAGCAAGACGCCGGGCAGCGATCCCCTTTGGTGTGGGGCGGCGCTGCCTTGAAGTAACGGTGTGCGTCCAGGAGCATCGGGACTGAAGTCCCTCCCACATGGCTAGGTTCGGTCGGCGAGGAGTTCGTGGATCAGGGCGGCGTGGCGCTGGGCCTGGAGCGGCTGCTGCAGGCGGCGGGCGACGAAGATGGCGCGGAGCTCGAATGCGGCGGCGTCGAAATTTTCGTTGACGACGATGTAGTCGAATTCGTCGCAGTGCGACATTTCCTCGCGCGCTGCCGCCAACCGCTGCGCGATCACCGCCTCGCTGTCCTGGCCGCGGTTGCGCATGCGCGTCTGCAGCGCGTCCAGCGACGGCGGCAGGATGAATACGCTGACGCAGTCGGGCATCTGCGCCCGCACCTGGCGCGCGCCCTGCCAGTCGATTTCCAGCAGCACGTCCTTGCCGGCCGCAAGTTGCGGCTCTACTGACTGCCGGGCGGTGCCCTTGTAGTCGCCGTGCACCAGCGCGTGTTCGAAGAAATCGCCGGCGGCGATCATCCGCTCGAACTCCGGCTTGTCCACGAAATGGTAGTGCTGGGCGTGGCGCTCGCCCGGCCTGGGCGCCCGCGAAGTGAACGAAATGGACAACGCGATACCGGGCTCGCGCGCCAGCACCGCGTTCACCAGGCTCGATTTGCCGGCGCCCGAGGGCGCCGCTACCACATAGAGGGTTCCGCGCACGTTGCTCATTCGAGGTTTTGTACCTGTTCGCGCAGCTGTTCGATCAAGACCTTCAGCTCTACCGCCGCCTGCGTGGTGCGGCTGTCCACGGACTTCGAGCCCAGGGTGTTGGCTTCGCGGTTGAACTCCTGCATCAGGAAATCCAGGCGCCGGCCGACGGCTTCGGGCAGCGAAAAAACACGGCGGGCCTCGGCGACATGGCTGGCGAGCCGGTCCAGTTCCTCGTCCACGTCTATTTTCTGCAGGTTCAGCACCACTTCCTGCTCAAGCCGGCCCGGATCCAGCGGCAGCTTGAGATCAGCCAGCTTGGCGTCGAGCTTGGCGCGCAGTGCCGAACGGATTTCCGGCAGCCACTGCTTCACCTGCGTGGTGATGCGCTCGATGCCATCCAGGCGCTCATGCATCACCGCCGCCAGCTTGGCGCCCTCGCGCTCGCGTGCCGCCACGAACTCCACCAGCGTGGCATCCAGCAGCGCCAGCGCCTCGGCCTGCAGGCCGGCCTGGTCCAGCGTGTCGTCCTCCACCACCCCCGGGAAGCGCAGCAATTCGGTGAATTCGGTGCGCAGGCCGGGAAAGCGGCTGTCGGCGCGCTGGGCGGCCTCGGCCAATTGCTCCAGCAGCGGCTTGTTCAGCCGAAGATCGGAGCGGCCACCGGCGTTGGCACGGAAACGCAGCACCATGTCCACCTTGCCGCGCGAAACCTTCAGGGCCACGCGTTCGCGCAGGGCGGGCTCGATGGCGCGCAGTTCCTCGGGTGCGCGCACCGAGAGTTCATGGAACCGGTGGTTCACCGCGCGCAGCTCGCAGCCCAGGGTGCCGCCGGTGGCGACGCGCTCGCAGGCGGCGAAGGCGGTCATGCTGCGAATCATGGGCGGGCCCGGTAGGTGTGGGGGTGAATGGTAATCTAGCGGGCCAAGGATTGCCGGATGCCCCCAATGACCAGCCCCACCCGCCCCAGCGGACGTGCGCCCGACCAACTGCGCGACGTGCGCATCGAGCGCCGCTACACCAAGCACGCCGAAGGCTCGGTACTGATCAGCTTCGGCGACACCCGCGTGCTCTGCACCGCCAGCGTGGAGAACAAGGCGCCCGGCTTCCTGCGCGGCAAGGGCGAGGGCTGGATTACCGCCGAGTACGGCATGCTCCCGCGCGCCACCGACAGCCGCAATGACCGCGAAGCCGCCCGCGGCAAACAGGGTGGCCGCACCCTGGAAATCCAGCGCCTGATCGGCCGCTCGCTGCGCGCCTGCGTGGACCGCAAGGCGCTGGGCGAGCGCACCATCACCTTGGACTGCGACGTGCTGCAGGCCGACGGCGGCACCCGAACCGCGGCCATCACCGGCGCCTACGTGGCGCTGTGCGACGCGGTGGCCTGGCTCAAGGCCCGCGGCGACATCAGCCGCGACCCCATCCTGGGCGCCGTGGCTGCGGTTTCGGTGGGCATATACCAAGGCCTGCCGGTGCTGGACCTGGATTACCGCGAAGACAGC
>JANNQY010000419.1:0-5782 GCA_031400995.1 Lysobacteraceae bacterium | reverse complement strand
GTCCACTTCGCCCGGAACCAGCCCCTGGCGTACGAAGATCTCGCGCGCTTCGGCCGGATACAGCCCACCGTAGTGCACCGGCCGCTTGGGCGCGAGCACCAGCCCGAACAGGCTCACCTGCTCGCTGCCGATCACCCGGCCCTGCGCGCGCGACCAATGCGGGTCGAAGTGCTTGCGCGCCAGCAAGTGCGGCAGTTCGGCCATCACCCACTCGGGCTCGATGCGGGCGGCGGTCATGCCCCACACCTTCTGGGTGTCGATCACCGTGGCCACCAGCACCCAGGCCGGCGGCAGCTTGGCCAGCGAAGAACCCGGGAACAGCTGGAACTTGCGCTGCCGCGGCGCGTCGTACAGCCCCTTCTCGCCCCGATGCGCCACCTGCGTCGGCAAGCCCGCAATCAGGGCCCGGTGCAGCATCGCGTTAACCAAGTTCGCGCGCGAAGGAGCGGTTGCGTCAGCCGCCTGTTGTCCAAGCGGCCAACCAAGCTCTTCGCACGACAGGAGGAGCTGGCGGTGCAGCTCGCGCCACTCGCGCATGCGCAGGAAGCCGAGGAAACGGCGCTCGCACCAGTCGCGCAGCTTGGACTGGGTGAGCTCTTCGTGCGCGCTGTGGTAGGCCTCCCAGAGATTGAGGATGGCGACGAATTCGGACTGTGGGTCGGCGAACTGGGCGTGCGCCTGGTCGGCTTTCTCACGCGCATCCGCCGGCCGCTCGCGCGGGTCCTGGATGCCGAGGAAGGAAGTGATGACGGTCATCTGCGCCAGCACGCCGTGCCCCTGCGCGGCCACCAGCATCCGCGCCAGCTTCACGTCCACCGGCAAGCGCGCCATCTGGCGGCCAATGGCCGTGAGCCGGCGCCCGGCATCCACCGCGCCAAGTTCGGTCAGGGTCTGCCAGCCATCGGCCACCGCGCGCGCGTCGGGCGGGTCGAGGAAGGCGAAATCCTCCACGTTCCCCAAGCCCAGGGTGAGCATGCGCAGGATCACGCCCGCCAGCGAAGCACGCAGGATTTCCGGGTCGGTGTAGCGCGGACGCGTATTGAAGTCGTCCTCGGAATACAGCCGGTAGCAAACACCCGCGGCGATGCGGCCGCAGCGGCCCTTGCGCTGGTCGGCGCTGGCCTGGCTGATGGGTTCGATGTGCAGGCGGTCGAGCTTGCTGCGCGGGCTGTAGCGCTTTACGCGGGCCGCGCCCGGATCGATGACGTAGCGGATGCGCGGCACCGTGAGCGAGGTTTCCGCGACGTTGGTGGCCAGCACGATCCGGCGCCCCGGCCCCGGATTGAACACCTTGTCCTGGTCGCGCACCGACAGCCGCGCATACAGCGGTATCACCTCGGTGGCGCGGTATTTTCGCCGCGCCAGCGCCGCATGCGCGTCGCGGATTTCGCGCTCACCCGGCAGGAACACCAGCACGACACCCAGCGGGTCCTGGCGGGTGATCTCGTCAGCCGCCGCGACGATGGCCTGGGTCATCGAAAGCGGCTCGGGCGCCGCCTCGGCATCGCTTTCCAGCGCCGCTTCGGGCGGCCGATAGCGCAGCTCCACCGGGAATCCCCGGCCCTCCACGCTCACCACCGGTGCGCCGTCGAAATGCCGCGCGAAGCGCTCGGTATCAATGGTGGCCGAGGTGATCACCAGCTTCAGGTCGGCGCGCTTTTGCACCAGCTGCTTGAGGTAGCCCAGCAGGAAATCGATGTTGAGGCTGCGCTCGTGCGCCTCGTCCAAAATGATGGTGTCGTACTTCGACAGCCAGCGGTCGCCCTGGATCTCCGCCAGCAAAATGCCGTCGGTCATGAACTTGATGTAGGTGTTGTCGCCCACGTTGTCGCTGAAGCGCACCTGGAAGCCCACGGCCCCGCCCACCGGCGTCTGCAGCTCCTCGGCCACGCGCCTGGCCACGGCACGCGCGGCGATCCGGCGCGGCTGGGTGCAGCCGATGATGCCGCCGCGGCCGCGGCCGGCCGCCAGGCACAGCTTGGGCAGTTGCGTGGTCTTGCCCGAGCCGGTTTCGCCGGCCACCACCACCACCGGGTGCCGGCGGATCAAGTCCACCAGCGTCTGCGCCTCGCGCGCCACCGGCAGGCTGTCGTCGAAAGTGGGCGTGGGTGCCTGCGCGTCCCGCCGTTGCCGTGCGGCGCTGGATTCGACCAGCGCGGCCTCATAGGCGGCCTGCGCCGGCGCGCTCCCGGGCGCCTTGCGCCATGCCCCCAGCAGGCGCAGCAGCCGGCTGCGATCGCGGCTGAGCGTGGTGTCCTCGGGAAAGGCGGCGACGGGCGCGTGGGCTGGCTTCATGCGCCATCATGGTAGCAACGCCGCCGCCTTCATTTGCCACTGCGCCGTGACGGCGTAGAGTTTGGCCATTGCCCCCAACGCAGGAGATCCCGCCATGGCTTCGAAAAAAGTGCTTGCAGCAAACCCCGGGCCCGAGGGCGCACCCCGGATAGACATCGGCATCAGCGAGAAGGACCGGAAGAAAATCGCCGACGGCCTGTCGCGCTTCCTGGCCGACAGCTACACGCTGTATCTCAAGACCCACAACTACCACTGGAACGTCACCGGGCCGATGTTCAACACCCTGCACCAGATGTTCATGACCCAGTACACCGAACAGTGGACCGCCCTTGACGAAATCGCCGAGCGTATCCGCGCGCTGGGCTTCAATGCGCCGGGTTCCTATGCCCAGTTCGTGAAGCTGGCCAGCCTGAAGGAAGAGCCCGCCGCCACCGACACCCCGGAGTGGCGCGAGATGGTGCGCCAGCTGGTGGTGGGCAATGAGGCGGTGTGCCGCACCGCGCGCAAGGTGCTGGAGATCGCCGACGACGCCGACGACAACCCCACCGAGGACCTGCTGACGCAGCGCCTGGTTACCCACGAAAAGTACGCGTGGATGCTGCGCTCGCTGCTGCAGTAGGCCCTCCGTGAGCCGCGGGTTGCGGCCGGGCGGAGTTCTGACGCCCAGCCACGGCATCGGCCGGCGCGCAGCGGCGCCCCGGCCCCGGTAAACTGGCGGCCATGGTCTCTCCCGCACTGGAACTGCTGCGCCGGGTCTTCGGCTACCCCGATTTCCGCGGCGAACAGGCCGCGGTGGTGGAGCACGTGGTCGCCGGCAACGATTGCCTGGTGCTGATGCCCACGGGCGCCGGAAAATCCCTGTGTTACCAGGTTCCCGCGCTGCTGCGTCCGGGCACCGGCATCATCGTCTCGCCGCTCATCGCCCTGATGCAGGACCAGGTGGAAGCGCTGGAGCAGCTGGGCGTTCGCGCCGCCTTCCTCAATTCCTCGCTAAGCGGCGAAGCCGCCGCCGCCGTGGAAGCGCGCCTGTTGGGCGGCGACCTGGATCTGCTCTACGTCGCCCCTGAGCGCCTGCTCACCGATCGTTTCCTGCGCCTGCTCGAACGCAGCCAGATCGCCCTGTTCGCCATCGACGAAGCCCACTGCGTCTCGCAGTGGGGCCACGACTTCCGCCCCGAATACCGCGAGCTCAACCTGCTGCACGAGCGCTGGCCGAAGGTGCCGCGGATCGCGCTCACGGCCACCGCCGACGATCCCACCCGGCGCGAGATCGCCGAGCGCCTGGGGCTGGAGGACGCCCGCCAGTTCATCACCTCGTTTGATCGTCCCAACATCCGCTACCGCGTGGTGCAGAAGGACAACGCCCGGCGCCAGCTGCTCGATTTCCTGGCCGCACATCGCGGCGAGGCCGGCATCGTCTACTGCCTGTCGCGCCGCAACGTGGACGAAACCGCCGCCTTCCTCGCCGGCCAGGGCATCGACGCCCTGCCCTACCACGCCGGCCTGGACGCCGCGGTGCGCGCGCGCAACCAGCGCCGCTTCCTGCGCGAGGACGCCGTGGTGATGGTGGCCACCATCGCTTTCGGCATGGGCATCGACAAGCCCGACGTGCGCTTCGTGGCGCACATGAACCTTCCCAAGTCGCTGGAGGGCTACTACCAGGAAACCGGCCGCGCCGGCCGCGACGGCGAGCCCGCGCAGGCCTGGCTTTGCTACGGCTTGGGCGACATGGTGATGCTGCGGCAGATGATCGAGAACTCCGAGGCCGGCGACGAGCGCCGCTGGCTGGAGCGCCGCAAGTTGGACGTGCTGCTGGGGTACTGCGAATCCACCCGCTGCCGCCGCCAGGTGCTGCTGGCCGCGTTCGGCGAGGAGTATCCGCAGCCCTGCGGCAACTGCGACAACTGCCTGGACCCACCGCGCACCTGGGATGCCACCTTGGCGGCGCAGAAGGCGCTGTCGTGCGTGTATCGAAGCGGCCAGCGTTTCGGCGTCACCCACTTGGTGGACGTGCTGCGCGGGGTGGACAACGAGCGCATCACTCAACTGGGCCACAAACAGCTGAGCACCTACGGCATCGGCGCCGACCTGGATGCCCGCCAGTGGAAGGGCGTTTTCCGGCAACTGGTGGCCATGGGCCTGCTGGAAGTGGACGTGGAAGGCCACGGCAGCCTGCGCCTGACGGAGGCCAGCCGCGCGGTGCTCAAGGGCGAGCAGGCCGTGGCGCTGCGCGAAGAGTCGTCGCGCCCGCGCGAGCGCAGCGGACGCGGTGCCAGGACCAGCGCCGGCGCGCCTGTCGCGGCAATGGCAAGCGCCGACCAGCCGCTGTTCGATGCCTTGCGCGGACTGCGCGCTGCGCTGGCGCTCGAGCAGTCCGTGCCGGCCTACGTCATTTTCCACGATGCCACCCTGCGTGCGATCGCCGAGCGTTGTCCGGGCTCGCTGGCGGAACTGGGCGGCATCAGCGGCGTCGGCGCCACCAAGCTCGAGCGCTATGGCGAACAGGTGCTGGCGACGCTGCGCGAGGCGGTCGACGCCTGAGCTGCTGGCCTGATTTCGCGCCCCATGACGTTTCGGCGCGCCGCGCCGTTGCAGACTCGGCAGCACGCTTGCGCTGGCAACCGCACGGGCGCAGCCTATTTCCACACCTGCCCCTGGGGAGTCGCACGTGGCTACTTCACTTGATCTACCAGTGCAGCAAGCGGAGCGGCTGATCTCGCTCGACATCATCCGCGGCGTGGCGCTTTTTGGCATCCTGCTGATGAACATCACTGCCTTCGGCTTGCCCAATGCCTACTCGAATCCGACCATTTACGGCGGTGCACAGGGCGCCGACCTCTGGGCGTGGTGGATCATCACGATGTTCTTCGAGGGTACCCAGCGCGGCCTTTTCTCGCTGCTGTTCGGCGCCGGCGTCATCCTGCTCACGTCGCGCCTCGAAGCGCGCGGCGGCGAGTCGGCTGACATCTACTTCCGGCGCAACCTCTGGCTGGTCGTTTTCGGCGTGGTGCATGGGTTCGTGCTGCTCTGGACCGGCGAAATCCTTTTTTATTACGGCGTTACCGCGCTATTCGTCTACGCGTTTCGCAACGCCCAGCCTCGTACCCTGCTGGCAATCGCATTGGCCGGCCTGCTGTTCAACGCCGCATGGAACCTTGCCGATGCCCGTGGCGGAATCAAGCTGCACGCGCAATGGCAGCAAGCCGAAGCCGCCAAAGCGACCGGCGCCGAGCTGACGCGTGAGCAGGCGGCAGCGGTGGACGAGTGGCGGGATCTAGTGGCAGACATGAACCCTGACGCCGCCACGCTGCAAGAAACCATTGACGCCAAGCGCGGGTCCTACTTCTCCGTAATGAGGCACCAGGCTCCGGGTCTGGTGCACGATCAGAGCTGGACGCTCTACCGCTATTTCTTCGACATCTTCTCGATGATGCTGATCGGCATGGCGGCGTTCCGGCTGGGGCTGCTGCAGCTCGGCCATGCCCGC
>JANNQY010000418.1:0-6348 GCA_031400995.1 Lysobacteraceae bacterium | reverse complement strand
AGTCCCTCCCACAAAAGCCCCTCCTACAAAGCCCACATTACTGGGGGTTCGGCTACAGCACGTAGACGAACAGGAACAGGCCCAGCCAGACCACGTCCACGAAGTGCCAGTACCAGGCCACTGCCTCGAAGGCGAAGTGGTGATCCTTGCTGAAGTGTCCCCTCAGGCAGCGCAGCCAGATGATGAACAGCATCAGCGTGCCCAGGAACACGTGCATGCCGTGGAAGCCGGTGAGCATGAAGAACGTGGATCCATAGATACCCGAGCCCAGGGTGAGGTTGAGCTCGTGGTAAGCGTGGATGTATTCCTCGGCCTGGTAGAACAGGAACAGGCAGCCCAGCAGCACGGTGGCGCCCAGCCACACCAACAGCGACTTGCGATGGCCGGCCTTGAGCGCATGGTGGGCGATGGTAATGGTGACGCCGGAGCTGAGCAGGATGAGGGTATTGATCAGCGGCAGGCCCCAGGCGGGAATGGTCTGGAACGCGCCACCCACTTCCGCCGGACCGCTGCTGGGCCAGCCGGCCACGAAACCTGGCCACAGGAACTCATTGGTCAGCGCGCCGTCGCCCGCGCCCGAAAGCCACGGCAGCGCGAACTGGCGCGCGTAGAACAACGCACCGAAGAATGCCGCGAAAAACATCACTTCCGAGAAGATGAACCACATCATCCCCATGCGGAACGATCCGTCCACCTGCTCGTTGTACTTGCCGGCCATCGATTCAGAGATGACGTTGCCGAACCAGCCAAACAGCACCGACAGCGTGGCCAGGAAACCGATGAAGAACACCGGCTGGCCCCAGGCGTGGCCGTTGAGCCAGTTCGCCACGCCCACCATGGTGGTGAACAGCGTGATGGAACCAATGAACGGCCACGGGCTGTGGTGCGGGATGTAGTACACGCTCGGATCGTCGTGGGTCTGTGCCATGTTGTTCCCCGGTATTCCTTTGTAAACCTGCGGTCAGGGCGCGGTGCGGGCCGCGGTGGGCGCAGGGCCCGCCGCCAGCAGCCGTGCCGTGGCCGGTTCATTGCTGAAAAAAGTATAGGACAGCGTGATGGTGTTGATGTGCGGCGGCAGGTCCGGATCCACGATGAAACGCACCGGCATCAGGCGCTCTTCGCCGGCCTGAAGCAGCTGCTCGGTAAAGCAGAAGCATTCGGTCTTGTTGAAGAAGGTGGACGCGGTGGACGGTGCTACTGAAGGTGCCGCGTTGCCGACGATAGCGTGGCCGGAGGTGTTGCGCGCGGTGTAGTTGGCTTCATAGAGCTGGCCCGGGTGCACCTGCATGCTCAGCTGCTGCGGCTTGAATTCCCAGGGCAGTTTGGAATTCACCGTGCCGTCGAATTCCACGGTGATGGTGCGCGCCGCGTCCACCGCCATCCCCGCCACGCGGGTCTCGCCGGCCGGGCCGTTTTCGAGCTTGATGCCGAAAACCTTCTCGCAGGCGATGTAGTACAGCGGCACCAGCGCGAACGTGCCCACGAAGCTGAGCAGGGACACTACCGCGATGGTGCGCAGGCTGGTTTTCACCGAGGGCTGGCTCACGGCAGCATTACCGACAGCAGGAAGGCCGCGTAGATGCCCACGGCCACCAGCCCCACCGCCCACGCCGTGAGGCGAACGCGGCGACGGCGGGCGTCGGAGAGGAGCTTGTCGTTGGGTGTGGTCATGGTGGGGTGGCGGCGCACCGGGGTGCGCCGCGCTGGCTCAATGGGTGATGTCGCCGTGGGCCAGGTCGCCGTCGCGGATCACCGGCGGAACCGTGAAGGTGTGGTGCGGGGCCGGCGAAGGCACCGTCCACTCCAGGCCGCGCGCGCTCTCCCAGACCCGCGCCTCGGCCTTGACGCCACCGCGGGCTGCCTTCCAGACGATGTAGGCAAACAGCAGCTGGCTCAGGCCGAAGCCGAAGCCACCGATGCTCGACCACTGGTTGAAATCGGTGAAGGCCACGTTGTAGTCGGGCACGCGGCGCTGCATGCCGGCCAAGCCCAGGAAGTGCTGCGGGAAGAACAGCAGGTTCACGAAGAACGTGGACAGCCAGAAGTGCCACTTGCCCAGCGTCTCGTTGTACATGTGGCCGGTCCACTTGGGCAGCCAGTAGTACACGCCGGCCATGATGCCGAAGATGGCGCCGGTGACCAGCACGTAGTGGAAGTGCGCCACCACGAAGTAGGTGTCGTGGTACTGGAAGTCCGCCGGCACGATGGCCAGCATCAGGCCAGAGAAACCGCCGATGGTGAACATGATGACGAAGCCAAGCGCGAACAGCATGGGCGTCTCGAAGGTGATCGAGCCGCGCCACATGGTGGTGACCCAGTTGAACACCTTCACGCCGGTGGGGATGGCGATCAGCATGGTGGCGTACATGAAGTACAGCTCGGCGCCCAGCGGCATGCCCACGGTGAACATGTGGTGGGCCCAGACGATGAACGACAGGAAGGCGATGGACGCAGTGGCGTAGACCATGGCCTTGTAGCCGAACAGCGGCTTGCGGGAGAAGGTGGGGATGATCTCCGAGACAATGCCGAACGCCGGCAGGATCATGATGTAGACCTCGGGATGCCCGAAGAACCAGAAGATGTGCTGGTACATCACCGGGTCACCGCCGCCGGCGGCGTTGAAGAAACTGGTGTCGAAGAACTTGTCGGTGAGCAGCATGGTCACCGCGCCCGCCAGCACCGGCATCACCGCGATCAGCAGGAAGGCGGTGATCAGCCAGGTCCACACGAACACCGGCATCTTCAGCAGGTCCACGCCCGGGGCGCGCATGTTGAGGATGGTGGCGATGATATTGATGGCGCCCATGATGGAGCTGACGCCCATCAAGTGGATGGCAAAGATGGTGAACGCCGTGCTGGAGCCGCCCTGCAGCGACAGCGGCGGGTACAGCGTCCAGCCGCCGGCCGGCGCGCCGCCGCCGATGCCCAGGAAGTACAGGAACAGCGGCATCAGCAGCAGGGTGAAGGCGAACGGCATGATCCAGAAGGACCAGTTGTTCATGCGCGGCAGGGCCATGTCGGGCGCGCCTACCATCAGCGGGATCATCCAGTTGGCCAAGCCCACGAAGGCGGGCATGACGGCGCCAAAGATCATCACCAGCGCGTGCATGGTGGTCATCTGGTTGAAGAACTCCGGCTCCACCAGCTGCAGGCCAGGTTGGAAGAGTTCGGCGCGGATCACCAGCGCCATCGAGCCGCCGATGAAGAACATCACCAGCGAGAACACCAGGTACAGGGTACCGATGTCCTTGTGGTTGGTGGAGTAGAACCAGCGCTGGAAGAAGCTCTGCTTGTGCTCGCCGTGGTGGTCGTCGGCGTGGGCCGCGTCGTAGTTAGCCATGGTCATGTGCCTCTTTCAGGATTCTGTCAGCCCTCGCCGCCCGCTTGCGCGGGGACGGGGGCGGCGACGATGCGGGCGGCTTCGGCGAGATCGCCGGCTTTCTGGGCGGCCAGCCACGCTTCGTATTCATTGCGCGGCACGGCCTTCACCACGATGGGCATGAAGCCGTGGTCCTTGCCGCACAGCTCGGCGCAGACGCCGCGGTAGATGCCGGGCTTGCGGATCTCGGTCCAGGCAGCGTTGATGACCCCCGGGATGGCGTCCTGCTTCCAGCCCAGCGCCGGCACCCACCAGGCGTGGATGACGTCGTCAGCGGTGATCACGAAGCGGATCTTGGTATCGGTGGGCAGCACCAGCACGTTGTCCACGTCGCGCAGGTAGTGCGGCGCGGCTTCCAGGGTGGGGCGCTCGCCGCTTTGGCGGATGCGGTTGGAGTCGCTGTCCAAGCGGCTGACGAAATTGACGCCCTCGCCGATGATCTCGTAGCGCCACATCCACTGGTAGCCGGTCACTTTCACCGTCATCTCATGGCCGCGGGATTGGTATTGCTCCATCACCTTCAAGGTGGCGGGCACTGCCATCACCACCAGGATGATCACCGGCACTACGGTCCAGATGATCTCGAGCTTGGTGGAGTGGGTGAAATCCACGTCGGGCTTGGCGCCTTTGGACTTGCGGAACTTGAACATGGCGTAGCCCATGGCGCCGAACACCACCACGCCGATAGCCACGCAGATCCACAGCATCAGCATGTGCATGTCGTAGGCGTTTTGCGCGGTGCGGGTGACGCCCTCGGTCATGTTGAGCTGCCAGCGTACCGGCTCGCCTTCGGCAGCCAGGGCCGTGGCGCTGGCCGTGGCGGCCACCAGGCCGGCGACGAGCCGGGCGGCGGTGGCGTGTGCTTTCATCGCTGCATTCATCCGAACTTACCCCAACGTGTGGTCTTGGTCCTGGCGGCGGCCCGAGGCCGACGCCAGCAGAATTTTAAGTTGTGCGGCCAGGTCGCGGCGCTCGTCCTGGGACAGGAAAGCACCCACTTCCACCTGCCGGCCTTTCGAGCCCAGCAGCACCCGCTTGTCGCCTTCGTCGCCCGCCACCGACAGCCTCACCCAAAACGGGTGCGACTGGAACGCCGGCTCGGCTTGGGCCGAACGCCGTACCTCAAGCTGGCGCTCATCCACCGCGATTTCCTCGACGCGTTCGCCTTGGCGCCACACCCATCGCAACACAGTGGCCACGAAGGCGGCGTCAAGGAGCGCGAACACCGGGGCAAAAACATTGCCCTGGATGAAGGCGTAGCCGGCCACCAAAAACGTGGACAGCGACAGCAGCACGAACAACCCGACGAACTGGCGCGCACTCAGCGCACGCCTGGGACGCAGCACCAAACGGGCACCGGAACCGGACGGCAGCGCTGAAACGAGCTCGATCACGCGGGAGGCTTGCGGCCAGCATCAGAAAACTCCCGAATTTTACCGTTCAGCGCACTCGCGCGGCAAGCCAAATCGGCCCCCGGCCCGCCAGCTTCGTGAAGACCCTTGCCTTTCACGGTCACGCCGGGCGCACTAGACTGCGGGTCCACGCGCAGACCCGCGCCGCCCCACCCTGGACCCCCGTGAACCCGATCCTGAGTTCCGAACTGCCCGGCGCCCAAGCGCCGCTTCGCGCCGCCATCACCGCCGCCTTCCACCGCGATGAAGCCGAGCACTTGGCCGACCTGCTGGCGCAGGCGCGGCTGCCGGCCGACAAGCAGGCCATGGTGCAGTCCACCGCCGTGGGCCTGGTGCAGCGCACCCGGGTGCGGGCTTCGGATCCGGGCATGGTCGTGGCCTTCATGCGCCAATACGACCTGTCCAGCGAGGAAGGCGTGCTGCTGATGTGCGTGGCCGAGGCCCTGCTGCGCATCCCCGACCGCATCACGGCCGACAAGCTGATCCGCGACAAGCTGGGCGACGCCGACTGGGACCGGCACATGGGCCAGTCCAGCTCAGTGCTGGTGAATGCCTCCACCTGGGGCCTGATGCTCACCGGCCGCATGGTGAACCTGGCCGACGAAACCCGCCGGAACGCCGTCGGCGCCTTCCGCCGCCTGGTCGGCCGGGCCGGCGAGCCGGCCATCCGCCTGGCCGTGCGCCAGGCCATGCGGATCATGGGCCACCAGTTCGTGATGGGCCGCACCATTGCCGAAGCGCTGGAGCGCAGCCGCAAGGGTGAACAGGCCAAGTACCTGTATTCGTTCGACATGCTGGGTGAGGCGGCGTTCACGCAGGCCGATGCCGACCGCTATTTCGCGGCCTACCGGGACGCCATTGGCGCCATCGGTGCCGGCGGGCCCTACCCGGACGTGTTTAATGCGCCCTCCATCTCCGTGAAGCTTTCGGCCCTGCACCCGCGCTACGAGTTGGCCAAGCGCGCCCGGGTGCACGCCGAGCTGACGCCGCGGGTGCTGCAGTTGGCCCAACTGGCCAGGGCCCACGGCATCGGCTTCACCATCGACGCCGAGGAGTCCGAGCGGCTGGAGCTGAGCCTGGATGTGATCGGTGGTGCCTTCGTGGACCCGTCGCTGGATGGCTGGGAAGGCTACGGCCTGGCCGTGCAGGCTTACCAGAAGCGCGCGCCGTACGTCATTGATTACCTGGCCGACCTGGCCCGGCGCACCGGCCGGCGGATGCCGATGCGCCTGGTGAAAGGCGCGTACTGGGACAGCGAGGTTAAGAAGGCGCAGGCGGAAGGGTATGCGGGGTATCCGGTGTTCACGCGGAAGGCGAATACGGACGTGAGCTATTTGGCTTGTGCGCGGCGGATGCTGGCGGCTTCGGATGCGCTTTATCCGATGTTTGCTACGCATAATGCGCAGACAATCGCTGCGATTTTTCATTACGGCAAGGCCGTGCCCTCACCCCTGCCCCTCTCCCCTGAACGGGAGAGGGATCCCGCCGGATCCTCCCTCTACCGTTCACGGGAGAGGGCCGGGGGTGAGGGCGCGCGCAAAGAGTTCCAGAAGCTGC
>JANNQY010000417.1:0-8740 GCA_031400995.1 Lysobacteraceae bacterium | reverse complement strand
GCCCGCACGCTCGCACTGGGCGCGGACTGGTGCAATGCGGCGCGCGGCTACATGTTCGCGCTGGGCTGCATCCAGTCCCAGAGCTGCCATACCGACCGCTGCCCTACGGGCGTGGCTACCCAGGACCCGCGCCGGCAGGCCGCCCTGGACCCGCAGGACAAAGCCACCCGCGTGTTCAATTTCCACCGCAACACCGTAATCGCGCTCAAGGAGCTGCTGGCGGCAGCGGGGCTGCAGCACCCGTCGCAGCTGGGTCCGGAGCACATCATCCGGCGGGTGTCGTCCACCGAGGTGCGCTCGTTGGCCAGGCTGCACCACTTCGTGGCGCCGGGCCAGCTATTGTCCGAAGTGCCGCAGCATCCGGTGTTCCAGGTGTTCTGGGACCAGGCCCGTGCCGACAGCTTCGCGCCACCGGCCGAGGCCGGCCAAATGCAGGCCAGCAAGCTGCGGTAGGCGCCATTCTTGACCGCTGCAGGGCCGCCCGCGTAAGATTCGCGCTCTCTTCCGGGCGGTTAGCTCAGCGGTAGAGCATCGCTTTCACACGGCGAGGGTCACAGGTTCAAGCCCTGTACCGCCCACCATCTCCAGACAAAAGAAAGGGCCCGCCACCAGCGGGCCCTTTCTTTTTGGCGCCATGGAAGGGTGTCAGAGTGAGTTCCGGGAACTCACTCCGACGCCGTTTTCGAGCTGCGGTTTTGGGGGCGCTCGGCGGCTACTTTGGCTTTCAGGGCTTGCAGTTGCTCGGGGGTCCAGCCCGGCGCACCGGTGAGGCCGGCCCAGCCGTCCAGGTAGTGGTCGAAGGCATAGACGTGGCCGTAGCCCAGCGGGGTGGTGGTGGCCAGCATCATGTCCACGGCCAACTGCACGAAGGTAACCACCGGAATCCACACCAGGTCCGGGGACACGTCCGGGCCCATGGGCGCATTCATCCAAGCCGGTTTGCGCCACAGCGCGTCGGGCTCGAAAAAAGTGATGGCGTCGCTGGCGTACTGCAGGTAGACGATGCGGAAGGCGCCCCACGGGGCGGTGGCTTCGTGCAGATTATTGCGCTGTGCCGTGAAACGGATCACCGAGCCATCACGAAACTCCGGCAGCCACGCCGGCGTGCTGGGGTTGCGGCGGGCGGTGACGTCGCGCCACGTGCGGCTTGGAAACGGCGGTCCGGACCAGAACGCACCGTCGTACGGGTCGTTGATCACCTGATAGAGATCGTGCGAAAGGTCCGAATTGAACGAGCCCAAGCTCAGGCCGTGCAGGTACAGCTTGGGGCGCGTCGCCTTGGGCAGGTTCCGCCAGTGGCCGTAAACGGCGGCAAACACCGCACGCGCCGTGGAGACGCCATATTCGGGGTCGGCCATCAGGGCCAGCCAACTGGCCAGGTAGGAGTACTGCACGGTCACGCTGGCGACGTCGCCACGCATTACGTACTCCAGCGCAGGTTGGCTTTCCGGATCCACCCAGCCGGTGCCGGTGGGCGTGACGATCACCACCGTGCCGCGCTCGAATGCGCCCACGCGGATCATTTCCTGCAGCGCCAACCTGGCGCGCTCGTCCACGCTGGGCGCGGAGTTCAAGCCCACGTAGATCCGCAGCGGTTCCAGTGCGGGGCCACCGGTCATGGCGGCAATCTTGTCGCGGTCGGGCCCGGCTGACACCGCTTCGCGACCGGCGCGCCCCAAGCCCTGCCAACCAAGCAGGGAGCCGGGACCGCCCGATTTCAGCGGGTCCGTGGGCTGCGGGCTGGTGTCCTCCAGCAGCGCATCGAGCCGGCTGAAGGAGGCGTCAAAAGCGCCCATCGCGCCGCGCACCAAGACGCCGCTGCCAATGGAATAGAACAACCAAGCGGTGATGAACAATCCTGCCAGCGTGGCTACCGGCACCGGAATTCGGCGGCGCAATTTTTTTGAAAGCTTGCCCGCAAGGCCGCGAAAGGCTCGCGCCAGCAGCAGCAGCGGCGCGAACGTGGCGAGCGCGACGGCCGCCACGGTGAATGGCCGGGTGCCTTCGGAGGGAGGCTGCTGCATCAGCGCCAGCACCGTGTCCTGCCAACCGGATGCCTTCCAAAGCGCCACCGCGGCGACAATCGCCGATAGCAGCAGCGCAACCATGCGGCCAATCCGCCGCGGATGCGCACTGGGCATGCTGAACTTCAGCGCCGTCCACAGGTACTGCAGGAACGCGCCGATGCCGTAGCCGGCCGCCAGGCACAGCCCGCTGAGCAAGCCCTGGAACAGCGGCGCACGCGGCACCAGGCTGGGCGTAAGCGAAGCGGCGAAGAACAAGGTGCCTATCACCAGCCCAAGACCGGTGAAGGAGCGCAGGATGTCCGTGCGCACCGCGGGATTCTCCAAACCCATGTCCTTACTCCAACTGCGACTTGGCAAACTGCGCGTCGAGTTTTTCCATTGCGTCGCGCGGCTTGAGCTTGCCGGCCTTTTCATAGGCCGCCGCCACCGCGTCCTCTTTCTTGGCGCCGTGCAGCAAGAGCAGCAGGTTGCCGTACTCCAACTGGGCGATAGGCGAATCGGGCGTGAGCTTGAGCGCCGTGGCCAGGTGCTTCTCGGCCTCCGAGGCCTTGGCACCGTAGGTCATGCCCCCTACCAAGGCGCCGATTTTATTGATGATCTCACCGTGGTACAGCCCCAGCGCGGTGTGCGCCTCGGCGTGCTTGGGCGCGAGCTCCAGCGCGGCCTCCAGCGCCTTGCGCACGCGCGTGGCCAGGCCCAGCTTGAGCGCCTTGACGATGCTGATGCCCTGGCTGTAGCGGCCCATGCCAAAAGCAAATCGATAGTGACTATTGGCTTCGTCGGGCAGTGCGGCGATGGCGGCTTCGGCCAACTGGCCCACCTGCTCATAGCGCTTGAGTTGCTCGTCTTCGTCATCCACGAGGTACGTGGCATGGATGCCCAGGGCCTTGCAGGCCACCGAAGCGCCCACCGGCCCAAGCGCGCTGCCGGCCTCGTAGGCTTGCTGGAAATCACCGCGATGGAAGTCGCGCCAGGCGTCCTGCAGCGCTTCGGCCAGCGCCGCGGCGTCCAGGCCTTTGGGCGCGGCCTTGCCCGCTGCCTTGATCAGTGAGGCAGCGCGCTTGTCGTCGGGAAACGGCTCGGTATCGCCGGCATGCAGGGCAGGCCAGGCTTTCTTAAGCTTGTCGCCGGCGTAATCGAAAGCCTTGGCATCGTGCGGAAACTCGGCCCAGTGGGACTTCTTCGCAGCCATGGCGGTACTCCGTGGAAAGTAGGCCAGCATGTCGCGGCCAACGGCAGGCCGCAAGCAGGCGGCCAGTAGTGTGATTGCTCAGGGCCATGCGGACAGACTCAATGCCGAATCGGGCCGTCCCGGCCCATTGTCACGAGGTGTCGCATGACCCGTTCAGCCCCCATCCGTCGCCGCACCGCCCGCAAGACGCAGCTCACCCAGCTCACCCCCGGCGCGCTCTTGCTCGCCGGCCTTGGCGCCGTCTCCCTGGGCCGCAAGCAGGCCATCCAGTCCATCGACGAACTGGCCACCAGCGCCAAGACCCTGCGTGCGAGCGCGGACAGCGCCGTGCGTGATGCCGGCACCCGCGTTTCCAAGCTGGGCAAGCAGGCCAAGGCCCGCATCGCCCCGGTCAAGAAGCAGGCAGCAGCGTTCGCCAAGCAGGCCCAGGCCACGGTTCAGACCCGTCTGTCCCCGGTGCTGGTGAAGCTCGGCGTGAAGCCGGCCAAAGCCAAGCGCGCCGTACGCACCGTCAAGCGCAGCCCGCGTCCGGTCGCCAAGCGCGCCTGAGCCAAAGCATTACCTCCCGTCAGTGGGATTTCAGCGCCCCGGCTAGTCCGGGGCGTTTTTCATCCGCCGTGGCGGCGCTGGGCCGCCTCGAAGGCGGCTAGTTGCTCGGGCGTGGCCTCAGGCTGGTGCTGGGCCTTCCACTGCGAAAAGGGCATGCCGTAAATCCGCTCCCGGGCCTGGTCCCGTCCAAGGGGCGTGCCGGCTTCCTCGGCCGCCTCTTGGTACCAGTTCGCCAGGCAGTTGCGGCAAAAGCCCGCCTGAATCATCAGATCAATGTTCTGAACGTCGGTGCGCTGCTGCAAGTGCGCCAGCAGGCGGCGGAAGGCGGCGGCCTGCAGGGCGATATCGTCGGTCATGGGTGGGTGGCGGGGTAGGGAAGGGTTCGGGGATAATCGCAGCTTGCGAGACCCGGCGCCGTGCCGTATTCGCCCCGCTGCTCCGGAGCCTCATGACCGCCCGCATCCTTGACGGCAAAGGCATCGCCGAAGACCTGCTCGACGACCTCGCCAAGCGCGTGCGGGTGCGGGTGGCGGCGGGAAAGCCCGCGCCCGGCCTGGCGGTGGTGCTGGTGGGCCAGGACCCGGCCTCGGCCGTGTATGTGCGCAACAAGCGCCGCGCCGCCACCAAAGTGGGCATCCAGGCCGTTGACTACGACTTGCCCGAAAACACCAGCGATGACGAACTGGCAGCGCTGATAGACCGCCTGAACGCCGATCCGGCCATCCACGGCATCCTGGTGCAGCTGCCGCTGCCCGGCGACCGCGACGCCAACCGGCTGATCCATCGGATTGATCCGCGCAAGGACGTGGACGGCTTCCATCCCGAAAACGTTGGTCATCTGGCCCTGCGCCAGTTTGGCCTGCGGCCCTGCACGCCGCGCGGAGTCACCACCCTGCTGGCCTACACCGACCGTCCCGTGCGCGGCCAGAGCGCCACGGTGGTGGGCGTCAGCAATCATGTCGGCCGGCCGATGGTGCTGGAGCTGCTGATTGCCGGCTGCACCACCACCAGTTGCCACAAGTTCACGCCGCGCGACGTGCTGGAGCGGCACGTACGCGAGGCCGACATTTTGGTGGTGGCGGCGGGCCGTCCCGGCCTGGTTCCCGGCGAATGGGTGAAGCCCGGCGCCGTGGTGATCGACGTGGGAATCAACCGGCTCGAGGACGGCCGACTGGTGGGCGATGTGGGCTTCGAGGCTGCAAAGCAGCGCGCGTCCTGGATTACGCCGGTGCCGGGCGGCGTCGGCCCGATGACGGTGGCGACGCTGATGCAAAACACGCTGGAAGCCGCCGAGGCTTTCGATGGCACCATCGCGTCGTCATAACGTGCCGGTTTAATAGACTAGCCACCATGCCTGACTTCACACGCCACCTCCGGGTACTTGCCGTCGCTGTCGTCACTTTAACGCTGACCGGCTGCGCTACCATCGTCGGCCGCGCGAGTGATCAATTGGCCACCCAGTTGGGTGCCGCCGTCACCAACAGCAACGACCCCGCCACTGTCCGCGACGGCCTGCCGGCCTACCTACTGCTGATGGATGCGCTGGTTGCCGGCCAGACGCCGGGCGACCAGCGCAATGCGCCACTGCTGTTCGCGGCGGCTGAACTCAACGGCGCCTACGCCGGCAACTTCACCGGTGACGACCCCGAACGCGCGCAGCGGCTGGCGGCCAAAGCGATGGATTTCGCGCGCCGCGGCACCTGCGAGCAGGATCTGACGCTTTGCGAAGCCATCGACGGTGACGTGGAGACGTTCCTGGCTGCCGTGGCGGCTGCGCCTGAACAGAACATCGCCGGCCTTTACGCCCTCGCCGCTGCTTGGGTCGGCTATCTGCAGGCCAACAGCGAGGATTGGGGCGCCATTGCCGACTTGCCCAAGATCGAGGCCCTGCTCAATCGCGTCGTCGCCATTGATGCGACGCATGCGCGCGGCATGCCGCGGGTGTACCTGGGCGTCCTCAACAGCCTGCGCCCGGCCTCGGTGGGGGGGCAGCCAGAGTTGGGCCGCGAGCATTTCGAGGCGGCCATCGCGCTCACGCAAGGTCGCAACCTCTACGCCCAGACTCTGATGGCGGAGTACTACGCCCGCCTCACGTTCAATCAAGCCCTGCATGACCGCCTGCTTTCCGACGTGCTGGCCGCCGATCCGGTGGAGCCGGGCTTTACGCTGATGAATGTACTGGCCCAGCAGCGCGCCGCCGCGCTGGTGGAAAGCGGCAAGGATTATTTTTGAGGTTCTCCCGGTGAACATGCCCCACACCTTCCGGCGTCTTTTCGCGGGCCTGCTGCTGCTGTGCCTGACGGCGCCAGCGGCTGCCCAAGTGATCAAGATCGCCACGCTGGCCCCGGACGGCTCGGCCTGGATGCGCGAACTGCGCGCCGCCGCCGCCGAGGTGAAGCAGGGCACCGATGGCCGGGTGCAACTGAAATTTTTCCCGGGCGGCGTGATGGGCAACGACGCCGTGGTGCTGCGAAAGCTGCGCCTGGGCCAGCTGCAGGGCGGGGTGCTTACCGCCAGCGAGCTCTCCTTGGTCTATCGCGACACGGCAGCCTACGGGCTGCCCTTCCTGCTCGAGGGTTGGGACGGGGTGGGGCGGCTGCGCAGCGAGCTCGACCCGCTGATCGCCAAGGGCTTCCAGTCCAAGGGCATCCACCTGTTGGGCGTCGCCGACATCGGGTTCGGCTACCTGATGGGCGACCGTCCGCTGCGCACGCGGGCGGACATGGCGGGTATCAAGCTGTGGATTCCGCAGAACGACGAAATCGCCACCCGCACCTTCAAGTTGGGCGGGATCAACACCATCCCGCTGCCCATCGGCGATGTGTTCACCAGCCTGCAGACTGGACTGGTGGATACGGTGGTCACCACGCCCAGCGGCGCGGTAGCGCTGCAGTGGCATGGCAAGGTCCGCAACCTGATCGATCTGCCTCTCACCTACGTGTCGGGCTTCATGGTGGTGGACGAAAAGACCTGGGCCAAACTGACGCCGGCCGACCAAACGGTACTGGCCAAGGCCTTCGGCGAGGCCGGAAAGCGGATGGACGCGAACGCACGCCGCGACGACCTCTCGGCACTGGCCGCCATGAAGAAGCAGGGCGTAGTGGTGGGCGCATTGGACCCGGCGGAAGCCAAACGCTGGCGCGACGTGGGGGCGCAGATAACGGCGCAGATGGAAGCGGACAAGTCGCTCTCGCCGGAAATCATGGCCGCGGTGCGCCGCGCCGTGGCCGCGCCCAAGGCGCCCTGAGTGCGGCAGCGCTGGCTCGGCCGCCTGCATCGCGCCGAGGACGGGCTGCTCGCGGCCCTGCTGGGCTCGCTGCTGCTGCTGTCGGTGCTGCAGATCGCGCTGCGTCTGCTGTTTGACTCCGGCCTGGAATGGGCCGAACCGGTGAGCCGCTCCGGCGTGCTCTGGCTGGCGCTGCTGGGCGCACTGGGCGCCACCCGCACCCGCAAGCACATCGCCATTGATGCGCTGCCGCGCCTGCTGCCGGCCTGGGGGCAGCGCGCGGCGTGGACGGTTTCGCAACTCGCGGCCGCCGGGATTTCCGGGGCCATGGCCTGGTACGGCGCCGGCATGATCGGCTTTGAAATGGAAACGCCGATCCCATTCGTGCCGGGTATTCCCAGCTGGGTGCCGATGCTGGTGGTGCCCGCCGGGTTTGGCCTGATGGCGCTGCGGTTCCTGCTCGCCGCGCTGTCTGCGCCGCCGCCGGCTGAGACGGAAGGCCCCCCCGCGTGAGCCTGGGGTTGGGACTACTGCTGATCCTGGCGCTGGCCGCCTTAGGCATGCCGCTGTTCGCGGTAATCGCGGCCGTGGCGCTGCTGGGCTTCCACGTCGCCGGATATGACCTGATTTCGGTGGCCGTGGAGTTCTACCGGCTGGGCGACCTGCCGGGCCTGATCGCCATTCCGCTGTTCACCCTGGCCGGCTACCTGCTGGGCGAGAGCGGCGCACCGGGCCGCTTGGTGCGGCTTTCGAACGCGCTGCTGGGCTGGCTGCCGGGCGGGCTGGCCATCGTGGCCATCGTGGCCTGTGCATTCTTCACCGCGTTCACCGGAGCCTCGGGCATGACCATCGTAGCCATCGGCGCGCTGCTGTATCCGGCCATGCGTGCCGCCGGATACCCGCAGAACTACAGCCTGGGCCTGGTGACGTCCTCGGGCAGCCTGGGCCTGCTGTTTGCGCCCTCGCTGCCGCTGATCCTCTATGGCTTCGTGGCGGGGCAGCTCAACACCCAGCCGGTGGTCACCATCGAAGCGCTGTTCCTGGCCGGCGTCCTGCCCGGGCTGCTGATGCTGCTGCTGCTGTCGCTGCACGCCATGTGGGTGGGCCGGGGCGTGCCGCGCACGGCGCGCCGGGTGGATCGGCGCGAGGTTCGGGCGGCCTTGGGCGAGGCGCGCTGGGAACTGCCGTTGCCGGTTTTCGTATTGGGTGGAATCTATTCCGGCATCTTCACGGTCAGCGAATCCGCATCTATCACAGCACTTTATATACTTGTCGTAACTGTAGGAATTAAAAAGGAAATTAATCTTTCCAAACTGCCCGCTGTGATGGCCGAATCGGGCCGGATGGTGGGAGCAATCCTGATCATCCTGGGCGCCGCGACCGCCATGTCCAACTGGCTGATCGACCAGGAGGTGCCCAACCAGCTGTTCGAACTTACCCGCGAGCACATCCATTCGGCCTGGGCCTTCCTGCTGATGCTCAACCTGCTGCTGCTGGTGGCCGGCATGCTGATGGACATCTTCTCGGCCGTGGTCATCCTGACGCCGCTGCTGCTGCCGGTGGCCATGGGCTATGGCATCCACCCGGTGCATTTCGGCATCGTGATGCTGGCCAACCTGCAGATTGGCTACTTCACGCCGCCGGTGGGCATGGACCTGTTCATCGCCGCCTATCGGTTCAAAATCGACATGCTGACCCTGGCCAAGGCTTGCATCCCGTTCTTCTTCATCGTGGGCTTGGCTGTGC
>JANNQY010000416.1:0-17393 GCA_031400995.1 Lysobacteraceae bacterium | reverse complement strand
GGCCTGCCGGCGCGGGTCCTGGGTAGCCACGCCCGTAGGGCAGCGGTCGGTATGGCAGCTCTGGGACTGGATGCAGCCCAGCGCGAACATGTAGCCGCGCGCCGCATTGCACCAGTCCGCGCCCAGTGCGAGCGTGCGGGCTATGTCGAAGGCGGTGACGATCTTGCCAGCGGCGCCTATCCGAACCCGCGAGCGCAGATCCAAACCCACCAAGGTGTTGTGCACTAGCAGCAGCGCCTCGCGCATCGGAGCGCCCACGTGGTCGGTGAATTCCAGCGGCGCCGCCCCGGTGCCGCCCTCGCCGCCATCGACTACGATGAAATCGGGCAAGATCCCGGTTTCGTGCATGGCCTTGGCGATGGCGAACCACTCCCACGGATGGCCAATGGCCAGCTTGAAACCGGTGGGCTTGCCGCCCGACAGCTCGCGCAGCCGGTCCACGAACTGCAGCAGCCCGATAGGCGTGGAAAATGCCGTATGCGCCGCCGGCGAATGGCACTCCATGCCCTCTGGAACGCCGCGGGTAAGCGCGATTTCCCTGGTCACCTTAGCCGCAGGCAGGATGCCGCCCTGCCCCGGTTTGGCGCCCTGCGAGAGCTTGATCTCGATCATCTTCACCTGCGGATCGCAGGCATTGGCGCGAAAGCGCTCGGGGTCGAACTGGCCGTGCTGGTCGCGGCAGCCAAAGTAGCCCGAGCCGATTTCCCAGACCAGATCGCCGCCGTGCTCGCGGTGATACGGCGAAATCGACCCCTCGCCGGTGTCGTGGTAGAACCCGCCGCGTTTTGCCCCGGCGTTGAGCGCACGGATGGCATTGGCCGACAGCGAGCCAAAGCTCATGGCCGAGATATTGAACACGCTGGCGTCGTAAGGCTGCGCCCTGCCCTCGCCCACCGTGATGCGGAAATCATGCGTAGCGATCTTGGCCGGCTGCAGCGAATGGTTCATCCATTCGTACTTGTCGCAGTACACATCCAGCTGGGTGCCGAACGGGCGCTTGTCCAGCACGTTCTTGGCGCGTTGGTACACGATGGCCCGCTGCTGGCGCGAGAACGGCAGCTCCAAGGTGTCGGGTTCGATGAAGTATTGGCGGATTTCCGGCCCGATGGACTCAAGCAGGTAGCGCAAGCGCGAGGTCACCGGGTAGTTGCGCCGCAGTGCCTGCTTGCTTTGCACCATGTCGGCAATGCCCAGCGCCGTGAGGGCGCCGAACACAGCCAGCCCCCAGCCCGCCATCGGCGTCCAGGCCAAGCCAGCGGCGAAAAGAGCGGTGAGCAGCACGCAAGCCGCGAACGGCAGGTAGCGGGATGGCATCGCAGCACTCCTGGTTGGTGCCCGGGGTGGGGGTCGAACCCACATGGCCTTGCGGCCGGGGGATTTTAAGTCCCATGCGTCTACCAGTTTCGCCACCCGGGCTTGACCGCATGGTGCCGCATCGGCCGACTGGGCGCCAATAAAAAGCCCCGCCGGAGCGGGGCTAGCTATTGGAGGCCGAGGTCGGAATTGAACCGGCGTACGCGGATTTGCAGTCCGCTGCATAACCACTCTGCCACCCGGCCGGGAAGCGTGACGCCAGACTAGCGCGTCCTAAAAAACAAAACCCCGGCGGGCGGGGTTTTGTAAAAACTGGAGCGGGAAACGAGACTCGAACTCGCGACCCCGACCTTGGCAAGGTCGTGCTCTACCAACTGAGCTATTCCCGCAATAGACGCGTATTTTGGCCGATGGCCGGGGGGGTGTCAACCCTTGCGGCGCATGGTTGGCCAAGCGGCGTGCAGGTAGTCGTAGCCCGACCACAGGGTCAGCGCCGCCGCGATGGCCAGCAGCCATTCGCCAATCCTGAAGATGGGCAGGCCCAGAAGGTTCTCCTCGAACAGCAGGCAGCCGATGGCCACCATCTGCACGATGGTCTTGAGCTTGCCCAGCCCCGCCACTTTCACCAGGCCGTGGGCGCCCATCTGCGCCATCCACTCGCGCAGCGCGGAAATGGTGATTTCACGGCCAATAATGACGGCGCTGAGCAGCGCCATCCAGGGCGTATCGTGCCGCTCCACTACCAGCAGCAGCGCGAAGGCCACCGTGAGCTTGTCGGCCACGGGGTCCAGGAACGCGCCAAATGCCGAATGCATGCCATAGCGCCGGGCGATCCAGCCGTCGAGCCAGTCGGTAACCGCACCCAGGATGAACACCCCGGCTGCAGCGAAATTCGTCCAGCCATACGGCAGGTAGAACGCGATCACCATCACCGGGATCAACACGATCCGAAACATCGTAAGCATGGTGGGGATAGTCAGGTTCACGGGACTCGCTTCAGGCGCCGGGCTGGGGAGATTGTGGCTCAAGTCCATGCAGTGCGGCATAGATGCGCTGTGCCAGCGCGGAATTGACGCCCGCGACGCGGGCGATTTCCTCCGCGCCGGCTGATTTGAGCCCCGCCAGGCCACCAAAATGCTTGAGCAGGCTCGCCCGGCGCCGCGGCCCGATGCCGGGGATGTCCTCCAGCCGGCTGGTTTCGCGGGTCTTCTGCCGCTTGCCACGATGGCCGGTGATGGCGAAACGGTGGGCTTCATCGCGCACTTGCTGCACCAGCTGCAGGCCGGGCGATGCCGCGCCCGGGCGCAGCTCGCGGCCGTCGGGCAATACCAGCGCCTCGTGGCCGGCGCGGCGCGCTTCGCCCTTGGCCACACCCACCATCGCCACGCCCTGCACGCCCAGTTCCTCCAGCACCGCCCGCGCCTGCGCCAGCTGTCCTGCGCCGCCGTCAATCAGCAGCAGATCGGGCAACACGCCCTCCTCCACCCCGCGCCGAAACCGACGCTCCAACACCTGGTGCATGGCCGCGTAGTCGTCGCCGGGCGTGATGCCTGTGATGTTGTAGCGGCGGTATTGCCCGCGCACGGCGCCTTCGGCATCAAAGACGACGCACGAGGCCACCGTCGCTTCGCCCTGGGTATGGCTGATGTCGAAGCATTCGATCCGACTTGGCGGCTCGGACAACTCCAGCATTTCCTGCAGCGAAACCAGCCGGGCGCGCTGGCTGGCGCTGCTGCCGATTTCCGTGGCCAGCGCCAAGGCGGCGTTCTGGCGGGCAATATCCAGATAACGCGCGCGCTCGCCGCGCACCGATGCCTTGATGTCCACCCGGCGGCCGGCCTGGTCGCTGAACACCTCCTGCAGCAGCGCGACGTCCGCGATGTCCTGGCCCAGCACGATTTCGCGCGGCGGGCGCTGCTCCAGGTAGTACTGGGCCACGAATGCGCCGAGCACTTCTTCGGCGCTGTCGGCGCCGTTGGTCTTGGGAAAGAAGCTGCGCGTGCCTTGGTTCAAGCCGTTGCGAAACGCCATCAGCAGCACGCAGGCCAGTCCCTGTTCCATCGAACAGGCCAGCACGTCCATCTCCACCTGCTCGCCCTCCACGTACTGGCGGGCCTGGATCTTGCGGATACCGGCAATCTGGTCACGCAGCTGCGCGGCCTGCTCGTACTGCATCCGGTGGCTGGCCTCGTCCATGGCGCTGCCCAGCTCGTCCACCAGCTCGCCGCTGCGTCCCTCCAGGAACAGCGCGGCGCGGCGCACGGTGGCGTCGTAGTCGCGCGTTGGCACCAGGCCCACGCAGGGGGCGCTGCAGCGGCCGATCTGGTGCTGCAGGCAGGGCCGGCTGCGGTTGCGGAACACGCTGTCGGCGCAGCTGCGCAGCTTGAACAGCTTGAACATCAGGTCCAGGGTCTCGCGCACAGCGCCGCTGCTGGGATACGGCCCGAAATAGCGACCCGGCACCGAGCGGGGGCCGCGGTGGAAGCCCAGCTTGGGCCAGGTTTCATCAGTCAGCACGATGTGCGGATAACTCTTGTCGTCGCGCAGCAGCACGTTGTAGCGCGGGCGCAGCGACTTGATCAGCTGGTTTTCCAGGATCAGCGCTTCACTTTCGGTGCGCGTCACGGTTACTTCTATCGCGGCTATCTGCGCCACCATCAGCGCGATCCGCCGCGACGGAAGATCCTTCAGGAAATAGCTGCCGACGCGCTTTCTAAGCGAGGCCGCCTTGCCGACGTAAAGCACGCCGCCATCGCCGCCCAGCATGCGATACACGCCGGGGGCCAGCGTCAGCTCGCGGGCGAAGGCCTTGCCGTCGAAGGGGTCGGAAGCCGGATCGCCGCCGCCGGGCGGGCGGGCGGGATGCAGTTCGTCCTGGCTCATTCGCCGATGGGCAAACGAACCAGCTGGCCGCTGGCCAGGTCGTAGCGCAGCACTTCATGCGCGCCGCTGTTGGCAATCCAGACCGAACCCGCCCCGGCGGCCAGCGCGGCCGGCTGGTCGAGCAGCCGCGGCAGATCGTGCGTGCTCATTTCGCCGCCGCCCAGGCGTAGCTTGCGCAGGCTGCCGTTGTAACTGTCGGCCACCCAAAGCACCGGCGCGGCCGGGTCCAACGCCAGCGCCAGCGGCAGCTGCAGTCGCGCATCGCGGCGCTGGCCATCGTGTTCGCCGAATTCATACAGACCCTGGCCGACCAGCGTCTGCACCTGGCCTTGGGCCAACTGCACCGCGCGAATGGCGGACGTGGCGGAATCAGCCACGTAGAGGGTCTGCTGCACCAGGGCCAAACCCGCGGGATGCGCAAACATGGCGCTGCGGGCCGGACCGTCGGCAATGCCCAGTTCGCCTGAGCCGGCGTTGAGCTTGAGCCGCGACTGGCCCAGGTCGTATTCCCAGATCTGGTTGCTGCCGGCCATGGCGATATACAGGCGATCCGGGCTGCCGCTGATATCCCAAGGCTGGTTGAGCGGCAGCGCGGCACCGGGCTCCTGGCTGCCGTCGCGCACGGCTCCGGGGCGGCCGGTGCCCAGGAGGGTTTCCACCGCGCCATCGAGCAGGCGGATGCGCCGCAGCGCGTGGTTGCCGGCATCGGCCACGTAGAGCGATTCGCGCACCAGGCACAGGCCGCGCGGCTGGCGGAAGGCAGCCACGTCGGCGGGGCCGTCCATCCAGTCGCCGTGCCCGGTACCGAACTCGCGCAGCACGCGGCCTGAGTGGGTGCACTCCAGCACGCGATGGTGTGCGGTGTCGGCAACATAGAGATGGCTCTCGCCCAGGGCCAGGCCGGACGGAAAGGCCAGCGGCAGGCGCGGCTCAGCGCCGGTGCGCCGCGGAGCCTCCGCGCCCATGACGGCGCCGCCAACCTCGTCGATGAGCCCGGCGATGGCGGCATCCAGCGCCGCCAGTTGATGGTCACCGGCCAGCACCTGACGCAGGCGGCCGCGCGTGTCCACCAAGGCCACCGAGGGCCAGGATTGGATGCCGTAGTGCTGCCATGTACTCCAGCTGCGGTCGTTGGCCACCGGGAACGGCAAGCCCATGCGATTGGCGGCCTTCAACACCAAGCGGCCATCAAGCTCGGCGTCAAATTTGGGCTGGTGGATGCCCAGGATGGAAAGGCCCACCGGAAAGCGCAGCTGCAGCCGCAGCATTTCCTCCATCAGGGTGTGGCAATAGACGGATGCCGCGTTCCAGAACACCAGCGCCAGCACCCGCCCCTGCTGGCCCGCCACCGTCTGCGGCGCGGCATTGAGCCAGTCCAGCGAGGGCAGCAGTTCAGGCGCGGCGGTGTTGGTCGGCGTCATGGGCGCGTGCTCCGGGGCATAGCCGCATTATGCCTGCGGCATCAGCGCGCGAGCGTGCGCGCGCGCCAGGTCCGCTTCGGTGTCCACGCCGGGTGGAAACGGCACCGGCGCCAGCGCCACCGCGATCCGATGGCCCGCCTCGAGCACGCGCAGTTGCTCCAGCGCTTCCAGCTGTTCCAGCGTACCCGGCGGCATCGCGGCGACGTGGCGCAGGAAGCCGGCGCGATAGGCGTAGATGCCGATATGCCGCAGCGCCCCCTCGCCCACCGGGCCCATGCGCTCGCGATTGAAACGATCGCGCTGCCAGGGGATGGGCGCGCGGCTGAAATACAGCGCCAGGCCGCGGGCATCACGCACCACTTTCACCACATTGGGATCGAACAGGGTTTCGATGTCCTCGATCGGTGTCGCCAAGGTGGCCATTTCAGCGTCACTGGCGGCCAGCGCCTGCGCCACCGCGTGGATACCCTCCGGTGGCGCGAAGGGTTCGTCGCCCTGCAGGTTCACCACGATTTGCGCGTCGTCCCAGCCCAGCTGCTGGGCGCATTCGGCCAAGCGATCAGTGCCCGACGGATGGTCGGCGCGGGTGAGGCATACCGTCAGGGGCTCGGCCGCCAGCGCGGCGACGATACGCTCGTCGTCGGTGCCCACCACCACCTGGCGTGCGCCGGCCGCCAGCGCGCGGCGCGCCACGTGCACCACCATGGGCGTGCCGGCGATCAGACGCAGCGGTTTTCCGGGCAGCCGCGTGGAGCCGTAGCGCGCCGGAATGGCAACGATGAAATCAAGCGCAGGCATGGACAGGACTCCAGTCGGCAAGGCGGGCGTGCAGTGCGGCGAACAAGGCCGGCGGCAAGTGCGCGCAGACCGGCACGGCGTAGGCGGTCGCAGGCTCAAACTCAGCGCATTTCACCGCATCCTTCTCGGTCATCAGCAGCGGCAGCGCGGGGCTGAACTGCAGATCGGCGGCGAGATAGGCGTGGTGGTCGGGGAAGGCGTGCTCTACCGGCAGCAGGCCCTGGGCACGCAGGGCGGAAAAAAAACGCGACGGGTTGCCGATGCCCGCCACCGCGTGCACGGCCTGGCCCGCGAACGACGCCAGTGGCCGCGCCGCGCCGCCTGAAAGCGGCTGTGCGTCGGCCAGCACCAGTCGCATCGGCCACTGGACCTCGCTGGCGCTGCCGCCGTTGATCACCTGGAACTCAGCTTTGCGCGTGGCCGGCTCGCGCAGCGGCCCCGCCGGGAGTAATCGGCCGTTGCCGTGGCCGCGCTCGCCGTCGATCACCTCGATCTCGATGTCCCGGCCCAGGCGCGCGTGCTGCAGCCCATCGTCGGCCAGGATCAGGTTGCAGCCCTCGGAGACCAGCCGCCGCGCCGCCGCCACGCGATCGCTGTCCACGAATACCGGCAGCCCAGTCTGCCGGGCGATGAGCAGCGGTTCGTCGCCGCATACTTCGGGCGACAGGTCTGGCTGGACGCGCACTGGTTCATGCGACCTGCGGCCATAGCCACGGCTGACGATGCCCGGGCGCCATCCTTGCGCGACCAGACCCTTGGCCAAGGCGATGGTGAGCGGCGTCTTGCCGCTGCCACCGGCCACCAGGTTACCCACCACGATCACCGGAACGCGCAAGTGGTGCACCTTGAGCAGGCCGCGCCGGTAAAGCGCGCCACGCACGGCCATCGCCCCGCCATAAACGCCTGCAAGCAGCCGCAGCCCCAGCCCCGGCGCCACGCCGCCATACCAGCGCCGCAGCAGCCAGCGCTCCAGCGCCGCCTTCACGCCGGCTCCGGCTCGCGGAACTGCATGCGGTGCAGGTGCGCGTACAGCCCGCCGCGCGCCAGCAGTTCGGCGTGGGTGCCCTGCTCCACCAGCCGGCCGGCATCCAAGACCAACACCTGGTGTGCGTGCTCCACGGTGGACAGCCGGTGCGCGATTACCAGCGTGGTGTGCTCGGGGATGAGGCGGCTGAGCGCGTCCTGCACCAGGCGCTCGGATTCGGTGTCCAGTGCGGCGGTGGCCTCGTCCAGGATCAGGATGGGCGCGTCTTTGAGGATGGCGCGGGCGATGGCCAGCCGCTGGCGCTGGCCGCCCGACAGCAGGCCGCCGTT
Organism: Lysobacteraceae bacterium; assembly: GCA_031400995.1. Classification (GTDB taxonomy): domain Bacteria; phylum Pseudomonadota; class Gammaproteobacteria; order Xanthomonadales; family Xanthomonadaceae; genus Arenimonas. The sequence goes on along the minus strand of JANNQY010000416.1, from coordinate 9,663 downwards.
CTCGCCGATGCGCGCCTGCATGCCGCCGGGCAAACGATCGATGAACTCGGCGGCGTTGGCCGACTCAGCAGCGGCGCGCACCCGCGCCGGGTCGATCTGTGGATCCTGGCCATAGGCGATGTTGGCGGCGATGCTGTCGTCGAACAGCATCACTTTCTGCCCGACGATCGCGATCTGGCGGCGTAGGTCGGCCAACCGATAGCTGTCCACCGCGATGCCGTCCAACACAACGGTGCCGGCGCTGGCCTCATAGAAACGCGGCAGCAGGCGTATCAGGGTGGACTTGCCGCTGCCGGAGCGGCCGACGATGGCGGTGACCGTTCCCGGTTTCGCGGTGAACGAGATGCCGTCCAAGGCGGGCGTGTCCTGTCCCGGATAGCGGACCGTGACATTGCGGAACTCCACTTCGCCACGCGCATGCAGCAGCGGCAACGTGCCGTGATCGGGCTCTTCAGGCTCGTCCAAGATGCCGAACAGCCGATCGGCGGCGGCGACGCCCCGCTGGATCAGGCTTTGCACGTTGGTGATGCGCTTGAGCGAGGGCAGCATGGCCATCATCGAGGTCAGCAGGGAGACGAAGCTGCCTGCGTTCATGCGGCCCATTGCGGCCTCATGACCGGCCACAAACAGGATCACCGCCAGCCCCAGTGCCGCCAGCACCTGCACCACCGACGACGCCGCGGCGCGGGTGGAATCGACCTTGATACCGAGCGCCAGGTTCTGGTTGATCAGCGCGGTGTAGCGCCCCTGCTCCGACGCTTGGGCGCCGTACACCTTCACTTCCTGCTGCGCCGACAGCGCCTGCTCGGCCACGTGGGCCATGTTGGCCACGCCGTCCTGGATACCGCGGTTGATGCGCCGGTAGCGCCGGCCCACCACGGCCGAGATGATGCCGATCAGCGGCGCCAGCACCAGCATCACCAGCGTCACCTTCGGGCTCCAGTAGAACATCACGCCCAGCAGCACCACGATGGTGAGGCTGTCGGTGAGGATCACCTTGATGGCGTCGCTGCTGGCCTGGGTCACCTGCTCGGTGTCGTAGTTCAGGCGCGACACCATGGACGGCACGGGCTCGGCATCGAAGCGCGAGCTTGGCAGCCGCAGATACTTGGCCAGCACGTCCTCGCGCAGGTCGCGCACCACGCCGCGGCCGGCGCGCGACATGCCGTAGTCGGTGCAGAAGGTGGCAATGCCGCGCACCAGGAACAGGCCAACGATGGCCAGCGGCAGGGTCCAGCGCACGTCCGGGTTCTTGTCCACGAAGGTGCCGTTGACCATCGGCTCCATCATCCAGGTGAACGCACCCGCCGCGCCGGCCTCGAACAGCATGCCCACGCCGGCCGCCGTCAAGTAGGGCCAGTAGCGGCGGGCGCGGCCAAGCAGCCGCCGGTAAATCGCCAAGGACGAAGGCTCCGTACTCAAGGCTTCTTGGCCTCGGGCGTGGTGGCCAGCGACACCTTGGTGAAGCCCAGCTGCCCCAGCGCATCCATCGCCGTAATCATGGCTTGATAGGGCGCACGGGCGTCGCCGCGCACCACCACCGGCCGCTCGCGGTCTTCGCCTGCCACCCGGCCGATGGCTTCCTTCAGCGACGCGGTGTCGCGCTTCAGCACCTCGCTGCTGCCGATGAAATAGCGGCCTTCGGCGTCCACCAGCACGGTGAGCGGTTCACCCGGCTCGATGTCGGAATTGGCCTGCGACTGCGGCAACACGACCTTCATCGCCGAGCGTTGGTCGAAGGTGGTGGTGACCACCAGGAAAATGATCAGGCAGAACACCACGTCGATGAGTGAGACCAGGTTGATCTCGGGCTCGTCGGGTACGCGGCCGGTGCTGAGCTTCACGCTTCGCTCCGCTTGGCGCCGCGCGCGGGTTTCGGCGGCGGCGGCGCAGACGCCTCGTCCAGGGCATCCAGCAGCGCCGTGGCCTGTTGCTCCATGTCCACCACGTAGCCGGTGACCACACCGCGCAGGTAGCGGTGGAACATCAGCGCCGGAATCGCCAGGCACAGGCCGGCGGCCGTGCTGATCAGTGCCTGGCCGATGCCGCCAGCGAGACGGTTGGCGTCGCCCACGCCAGTGGTGAGGATGTCCAGGAACATCACGATCATGCCAAACACCGTGCCCAGCAGGCCCAGCAGCGGCCCGACGGCGGCGATGGTGCCCAAGGTGTTGAGGAAGCGCTCTAGCCGGTGGGCGATATGTCGGCCGGTGTCCTCAATGCGTTCCTTGATGAGTTCGCGCGGGCGATGGCGGACGTCCAGGCCCGCGGCCAGCAGCTCGCCCAGCGGCGAGTTCCGGCGCAGCACCTCGATGTGCTTGGGGTCGAGCGTGCGACCCCGCGCCCACTCGCGCACCTCTTCACCCAGGCCTGGAGGCAGCACTTCCTTGCGGCGCAGGGTCCAGAACCGCTCCAGGATGATGGCCAGGGCCACCACCGCCAGCAAGATGATCGGCAGCATCACCCAGCCGCCCGCTTTGATCAGTTCCAGCACGCCTCACCTATCGGGTTCAGGACCGTCGATAGCATAGCCTGAGCCGTCCAGCCCGGCGTGGCGCCAGTAGCGGCGCTGGTCCTGACGCAGGCGCTGGCGCAGCTGCGCGCCCGTTCCATCGAGCCGCAGGCTGATGGCGCCACTGCTGGCGGTGTCGTGCATTGCCACGCCATAGCGCTGGTAGCGCGCCAGCACCAACGCTTTGGGCAGCCCGAAGCGGTTGCCATGGCCGACCGCAAGCAGGCCCACGCTGGGCCGCACGGCCGCCAGGAAGTCCAGGCTCGATGAGGTGTCGCTGCCGTGATGGGGCACCAGCAACACGTCGGACTGCAGCTGCGCGTGAGGCAGGCGGGCAAGCCTGGCCTCCACGTGCCGGCCGATGTCGCCGGCCAGCAGCGCGCTGGCACCGTGTGCCTCTACTCGCAGCACGCAGGAGCTGTCGTTGCGCTGGTAGGGAAAGTGGACGGTGGGATGCAGCATGGTGAAACGCACGCCGTCCCATTCCCAGGCCTGCCCCGCCACGCACGGGGCCATGTGCGCCGCAGCCCAGCCCTCAGGCGCCATCGTCACGGTCGGTGGCATTGCCCGCGCCACGGCGGCCGCGCCGCCCGCGTGGTCGTTGTCGCCGTGGCTGATCACCAGCCGATCCAGGCGCGCCACGCCGCGCGCGCGCAGCGCCGGCAGCACCACGGCCTCGCCCAGGTCCAGGCCGCGAGGCACTGCCGGGCCCGCGTCGTAAAGCAGCGCGTGCGTCTCGGTAATCACCAGCATGGACAGGCCCTGGCCCACGTCCAGCAGCAGCAGTTCGGCCTCGCCGCGGGCGGGCCGGTGCAGCGCCGGCCAAAGCAGCGGAAGCAGCATTAGGGCGGCCAGCGACTTGCCAGGGACGCCGCGCGGGAGCAGCAGCCAGAACGCGCCGGCCAGGGCCAACGCCACGGCCGCCAGGCTGGGTTCGGGCAGCCAGAGCAACGCGGCGGGCCATTGGGCAACCCAGACCATCAGCACCCATAGCCACTGCATCATCCATCCGGCGAGCTGCCAGCAGGCGGCGGCGGCCGGGGCATACAGCCCGTCCAGGGCCAGACCGAGCAGGGACAGCGGCACCACGCCCAGGCTGATCCAAGGGATGCCGATCAGATTCACTAGCGGCCCAGCCAGCGACGCCTGGCTGAAGAACCAGACTGAAAGCGGCAGCAAGCCCAGCATCGCCACGCCCTGCGCCTTCAGGAAGGGCCGCAGCACGCCCTGGCCGCGGCTGTCCGGTAAACACCAGACCAGCCACGCGACGCCGAGGAAACTGAGCCAGAAACCAGGCGCCAGCACCGACAGTGGATCGCCCAGCAGCACGGCGATCAGCGCAATGGCCAACGAGCCGGACAGGGCGGGTTCGCGCCGCGCCAGTCTCGCCAGCAGCACCGCGGCAATCATCAGCAGCGTGCGCACCGTCGGCAGGGCGAACCCGGCCAGTGCGGTGTACGCCGCCGCCAGGAGCAGCGCGGCCAGCGCGCTGCCCTGCGGGCGCGGCCAGCGCCTTCCCAACGCCGGCAGTGCGCGGTAGAGGCCTTGGCCCAGCAGCGCACCAAAGCCAGCCACCAGCCCGACGTGGAATCCTGAGATGGCGATCAGGTGGGTCAGGCCGTTGGTGCGCAGCACTTCCCAGTCACTGTCGGAAAGCGCTCGGGTGTCGCCCAGCGCCAACGCAGCGACGAAACGCGCGCGACCACCCGGCACCGCCGCAGCGATTCGATCCGACCAGCGGCCACGCAGCGCGTCCAGCCCCGAGCCAGCGGCAAGCGGCTGCGAGGCCGGCGAATCAAGCACGTAGCCGGTGGCTGCGATGCGCTGTTCCAGCGCCCGGCGCTCGAAGTCGAATCCGCCGGGATTGACCAGGCCGCGCGGCGCCCGAAGTTTCACCGCCAGGCGCCAGCGGCTCCCGGGTAGCACGCTCGGAATGTCGCTATCGCCACGCTGGTACCAACCCAGGCGCAGCTTGCGGCCCATCAGCGCCGCCGCCGGACCGTCGCCGCGGCTCACCCGGAATTCGAACCGGGTGGCGTCAGTGGCGTGCAGCGGCAGGCCCAGCACCCGGCCCTCCACCACCAGCTCCACGCCGACCAGGGACGGCGGCAGCTGCGTGGCGAGCGCCGATTGCGCGTGCAGGCAAGCCAGGCCCACCCCAACCAGCAGGGCGCCCAGTACCCGAACCGGCGCGGCCTTGCGCCAAAGACACAGGCCTAGCAATCCGACCAGCCAGCCCACGCTGGCCGGCGGCAGGCTGGGGAATCGCTGCACCACCAGCACGCCCACCAGCAGCCCCGCGGCAGTCGCGAGCCCAAAGGGCGCCGGCCCGCGCGGCACGCGTTAGCCCTCGGGCAGGGGTCGCAGCTTGCCCTGGGTGAGTTCCAGGGTTCGATCCAGTCGGCGCGCCAGGCGGCGATCGTGGGTAACCATGACCAGGGCCGTGCCCTGCTCGCGGTTTAGCTGCAGCAGCAGGTCGAACACGCTGGCCGCGGTTTTTTCGTCAAGGTTTCCGGTGGGCTCGTCGCCCAGCACGCAGGCCGGCTGGGTAACCAGAGCGCGGGCAACGGCCGCGCGCTGGCGCTCACCGCCGGAAAGCTCGCCGGGCTTGTGGCCCAGACGATGCCCGAGGCCAACCCGTTCAAGCAGCGCCAGCGCGGGCGCACGCGCCGCCGCGACCGGGCCGCCCCGGATGAGCAGCGGCATCATCACGTTTTCCAGCGCCGTGAATTCCGGCAGCAGGTGGTGGAACTGATAGACGAAGCCCAGCGCCCGGTTGCGCAGCTCGCCGCGCGCCTGTTCGCCCAGCCCGGACATGCGCTGCCCGGCTACGTACACCTCGCCCGACGTGGCCCGGTCCAGGCCGCCCAGCAGGTGCAGCAGGGTGCTCTTGCCGGCGCCGGACGCGCCGACGATGGCCACGGTTTCGCCCGGGCGCACCGACAGCTCCAGCCCGTCGAAAACCGGCGTGCGCAGGTCGCCCTCTTCGTAGGTCTTGCCCAGGCGTTCGCAGCGGATGACGTCGTTGATGGCGGCGGGCTCACTCATAGCGCAGCGCCGTGGCCGGGTCGGTGCGCGAGGCGCGCCAAGCGGGATAAATAGTGGCCAACAGGCACAGCACGAACGCGACCACGGCCACCATGGCGACGTCACTGGGAATCACCACGGTAGGTACGCCGCTGATGTAGTAGACGTCCGATGGCATCAGCTCGGCGCCCACCAGCTTCTCCACGAACGCCACGACATGCGAAAGATTGCTGGCCAGCAGCACCCCGCCGGCCACGCCCACGGCGATGCCGACCACGCCGATCACCAGCCCCTGCACCACGAACACCCGCATCACCCCGCCGGGCGACATCCCCAGCGTGCGCAGGATGGCGATGTCGGACTGCTTGTCCTGCACCAGCATCACCAGCGACGACACCAGGTTGAACGCAGCGATGGCGATGACCAGCGAAAGCAGGATGAACATCACCGTTTTTTCCATCTTCAGCGCCCGGAAGAAATTGGCGTTGTCCCGGCTCCAGTCACGCACGCGGTAATAGCCCTCCATCCGCTCGGACAAGTCGCGCGCCACCGGCCAGGCGTCCCAGAGGTCCACCAGCTTCAGGCGCACGCCGGTGATGCCCTCGCCCATCCGGCCCAGCCGCTGGGCGTCGGACAGATGCACCAGGGCCAGGCCCAGGTCGTATTCCTGCGCCCCGGCTTCGAAGATGCCGACCACGGTGAAGCGCTTGGCGCGCGGCAGTGCCCCCAGCGGCGTCACGGTGGCCTCGGAAATGAAGACATTCACCGGATCGCCCACGCCCACGCCCAGCAGGATCGCCAGCTCCTTGCCCAGGATGATGTTGAACTCGCCGGGCTTGAGGTCGGTGAGCGCGCCCTGGCGCATCTTGTCGGCGATCTCGGAGACCTTGGGCTCCTGCTCGGGAAGCACGCCGCGAAGTATTGCGCCGCGGCGCTGCTGGCCCTGCAGCAGGGATTCGGTCTCGGTGTAGGGCGCGGCGCCGAGCACGCGCGGGTCCTCGTTGGCCAGGGCGATGGCGCGCGGCCAGTCCTGCAGCGGCCCGTCGATGCCCGACACGGTAGCGTGGGCCACCATGCCCAGGATGCGGTCGCGCAGCTCCTGCTGGAAGCCGCTCATCACCGAGATGGTGGTGATGTGTGCGATGACGCCGATGATGATGCCCAGGATGGACGCCATCGAAATGAAGGAGATAAAGCCGTTGCGCCGCTTGGCACGCAGGTAGCGAAGGCCGATGGAAAGGGAAAGGGGCTGGAACATGGGGTCCTATGCTGCCACTGGCGGCAGCGGTTTGTCGTAACGCGCGCTGACTTGCGCGGCCAGCCGCAGCTGGCGCCTCGCGGCAGACGGCAGGGTATCAGGCCACCAGACCAGGCGATGGCAGCGACCATCGCGGTCGTGACCCCAAAGCACCGCCATGGCGCCACGCTGCTCTACCCGCACCCGGGCCAGTTCCACCGGCAAACGCGTCCCAGAAATCCTTGCCGGCGCCGCGCCACCGGCCCAGGCCAGGCTCAGCCTGGGGCGCCGCCATTCGCGCTGCGCCAGGCGCAGGCCGTGCCCCAGCGCAAGCAACGCACCCAGCCACTTCATGCCGGCGGGCGCGTCGGACAGGCCTATGGATGCCGCAGACAGCAACGCCAGCGCGATCAGCGCGGCCACCAGCCAGCGCGAGGGCTGCCAGTCAATGCGGCAGATCGATGATTCGGACCACGAGCGATTCAAGCGCGGCATCCTCCGGGCGCTCACGGCCCATGAACCACCGCCACAACTTATCGTCCTCGCTGTCGAGCAGGCGTACGAAAAGCCCCCGCTCCGCTTCGTCCGCCTGCGCCCAGCACCCGTCGAGATAACGCAGCATCAATTGGTCGAGTTCGCGCATGCCGCGCCGGCAGCGCCAGCGCAGGCGGCGCAGCTCGGGATCATCGCTCACCCGGCCAGGACCCAGGCCAAGCGGCCGGTGTAGACGAACAGCGCCACCGTGGCCAGCGCGTAGACGGTGAACCGATGCATCACGCGGTTGTAGCTGCACTGGATGACGCTATGCGCGGCGCGCAGCGCCACGAACGCCCAGGCCAAGCCGAGCAACAGGGCGTCGCCGACGCCAGCTATCGCGGTGGCCAGCACCAGTGCATAGAACAGCACCGGCACTTCGAACAGGTTGCTGAAATTGTCGCTGGCGCGAGTGTCCAGCAGCAGCCCCTTGTTGGCCGAACCTGCGAGCGACTGCGGGGCAATGCGCCGGCGCTTCATTTCGTCCAGGCGCAGCTGGTAGAGCCGCAGCCAGACCGCCAGCGTCACACCAACCATGGCAAGCAGCGGCAGCAAAAGCGCGGTGACTGATGCGGCGGCCAAGGAGCTCAGGCTCCGCGCCGCTGCATCATCAGTTTCTTGATCTCACCAATGGCCTTGGCCGGGTTCAAACCCTTCGGGCAGGTGCGCGTGCAGTTCATGATGGTGTGGCAACGGTAGAGCTTGAACGGGTCTTCCAGCGCGTCCAACCGGGCGCCGGTGTCCTCGTCGCGCGAATCCACGATCCAGCGATAAGCCTGCAGCAGCACGGCCGGGCCCAGGTAGCGGTCGCCGTTCCACCAGTAGCTAGGGCAGCTGGTGGAGCAGCAGGCGCACAGGATGCATTCGTAAAGACCATCGAGCTTGGCCCGGTCGGGCTTGGACTGCAGGCGCTCCTTGGCCGGCGCCGGGCTCTGCGTGCGCAGCCAGGGCTTGATGGACGCGTACTGGGCGTAGAAGTGGCTCAGGTCAGGCACCAGGTCCTTGATGACCGGCATGTGCGGCAGCGGGTAGATCGGCACTTCCTTCTTGCCGCACTCGTCGATGCCCTTGGTGCAGGCCAGGGTGTTGGTGCCGTCGATGTTCATCGCACACGAGCCGCAGATGCCCTCGCGGCAGCTGCGCCGGAAGGTCAGCGTGGGGTCGATCTCGTTCTTGATCTTGATCAGTGCATCCAGCACCATCGGCCCGCAGGCGTCCAGGTCCACCTCGTAGGTGTCGGTGCGCGGGTTGTCGCTGTCGTCCGGGCTCCAGCGATAGATCTTGAAGGTGCGCACGTTCTTGGCGCCTTGCGCCGGGAAGTGCTTGCCCTTGTTGACCTTGGAATTCTTCGGAAGGGTGAACTCAGCCATCTGCTCGTTTCCTGCAAAATTTCTTGTGTGGGAGGGACGTCAGTCCCGATGCTCCTGGCCCGAAGCATCGGGACTGAAGTCCCTCCCACAGGGAGGACGGGGGTTAGTAAGTGCGGGCTTTCAGGGGCACCACGTCCACGTCTTTGCTTAGGGTGTACATGTGCACCGGGCGGTAGTCGATGGCGGTCTTGCCGGCTTCGTCCACCCAGCACAGGGTGTGCTTGTGCCAGTTCACGTCGTCGCGATCCTTGAAGTCCTCGCGGGCGTGGGCGCCGCGCGATTCCTGGCGGTTCTCGGCCGACACCAGGGTGGCCACCGCCTGCCCCAGCAAGTTCTGCAGCTCCAGCGTCTCCACCAGGTCGGAATTCCAGATCAGCGACCGATCTGTCACTCGCACGTCGGCAAAGGCCTTCACCACGTCCAGGATCTTGGCCACGCCCTGCTGCAGCGTTTCGCCGGTGCGGAACACCGCAGCGTCGTTCTGCATGGTCTGCTGCATTGTGTCGCGGATTTCGGCGGTGGGCGTGCCGCCGCTGGCGTGGCGCAGCTTGTCCAGGTTGGCCAGCGATTTGTCGCAGGCCGATGCCGGCAGCGACGCGTGCGCTGCGCCGGGCTTGATGGTTTCGGCGCAGCGGTTGGCCACCGCGCGTCCGAATACCACCAGGTCGAGCAGCGAGTTGGAACCCAGGCGGTTGGCGCCGTGCACGGAAACGCAGGCGGCCTCGCCGATGGCATACAGGCCCTGGACCACGGCGTCCGGGTTGCCGTTCTTCAGGGTCACCACCTCGCCGTGATAGTTGGTCTGCAGGCCGCCCATGTTGTAATGCACGGTAGGCAGCACCGGGATCGGCTGCTTGGTCACCTCGACGCCCGCGAAGATCTTGGCGGTCTCGGCAATGCCCGGCAGCTTCTCGTTGATGTCGGCCGGGTTCAGATGGGTCAGGTCGAGGTGGATGTGGTCCTTCTTCGGGCCCACGCCGCGG
>JANNQY010000415.1:0-3334 GCA_031400995.1 Lysobacteraceae bacterium | reverse complement strand
CTTGGTCTGCCACTGGTTCGCTTGGAACAGCGCCAGCTTGTGCACACCGACAAACCAGTCCGGGCTCGGTGCCACCATGGAGACCAATGTGACGAACGGGTGGGTTTGGGTCACCGTGAATTCAAGTGTCACCTCGGATTGCGTCGCGGCTATGCCACCACCGCTCAAGGCCGCGTCGGCGTGTCCGGCACGCATGGCCCGATCGACCTCGTCCAGCAGCGCGGTCTTCTGGCCTCTTTCGGCCATGTTCTGGATGCCGACCGAAGCGAATGAGCCTTCGTTCCAGAACGCTGTGCCTTCATTGTGGGTTGCACCCACCAGGCCCGAGAAGTGACGATTGGCGGGAAACTTCGTCGCGAAGGCGGCCTGCGTCCAGTCGGTATGAAAGGTGACGCGGTATGTCGCGGAGGGCGAAGCTGCAGGGACGTCCTCCGACGCTCCACCGCCGCAGGCCGAAAGTACAACCGCAGCGGCAAGCGCGACAAGGGTTCGGCATCCGAGTTTCATCGAGTTCCTTCGCACACGAACTGTGGCGCATGTTGTCCTCGTCGCTGCGAATGGGCGTTTCTTACTTGGGCGCTGCCTTGTTCGACACGATCGATTCGCCCAAGCGCGGGTTCATCGATGTTGCGCGTCGCGCGTATCGCGCGCGCCGCAATCCGAGCGGTGAGATCGAGCGCTCCATCGTCGATCGGGCCCGGCGCTGAGTGCGCCAAGGGTGAGCTCTCGGCGCAGTCGAGCAAGTTCGCAGATGCCACTTCGGTGGCGTGGCTTGCTGCCGGTTCCCCAGGTGGAGGCCACTCGGTCACTTGAACGTCTGGGCGCGACTCAATCCGTGGCCGGATACAGCGGCGTGAGGAACTTCTCACGCCGATAGCCGCGCATGAACTCGCCCAGGCTCATGGTCTTGAAGCCGCGCGCGCGATTGGCGTGGCCGATCTCGAACAGCCAGCGGTACTGGCGCATCAGGTCGCGCCAGGCTTCAATCAAGCCGGTGCGGCGGTCCCAGATGTGCGTGCTCTCGGCGCCGGCGCCGTTGATCTCGACGATGCTGAAGCCGCGCCCGCGCTGCACCTCGGCAAAGCTCTCGAAGCGCACATCGAAGCGGCCGAAGTGGAACTCGGGCAGGCGCTTGGCAATGGCGTCGAACTGCGCTTCCATCTCCGGCGTCACCAGGTGCGTGCCGTTGCGAAAGATGGCGCCGCGGCTGTGGCTGCCGGCAAAGGCCAGGCGGATCGACTCGCCGGCCGCCGGCACGTTGTCGAGCCGGGCCACATGGCGCTTCAGGTACAGGTGCGACAGCTGGCCGGCGCGCGGGTCGTCCAGGATCAACTGGCGCAGCGTGCGTCGCCCGTCACCCGTGACGTAGGGAAAGTACTTCAGCGTGATCGACACGATGCGCCCCTGCGCCTGGCCCGGGCGGCGGCAATAGAAGATGCCGGCCTCGCCATCGAAGGGCACCAGCCGCTGCAGCAACAGCCGTGCGCCTGGCGGAAAGGCCTGCAGATAGGCCTGCAGGTCGGCCGCGCTGCGCACCAGCTTCACGCCCGCGCCGCGGCAGCCCAGGTCGGGCTTGGCCACCACCGGCAGCGTGAGGCCGGCAGCGGTCAGCCGGGCCAGCGCGGCATCGCGCTCGGCGCCGATGTCGAGCCCTGGCACCGCGGGCCGGTCGACATGCACGAAGGGCGCCACCCATTCGGGCACATGCTGCATCGCCAGCGCCAGGATCTCGGCCTTCGATTCACCGAAGAAGCCACCGCCCGGGAACGACGGGTTGGCCACGGTGGGCAGCAAGGCGCCGCGGTAGCGCAGCATCAGCCAGCCGGCGTACAGCATGATCGGCGGGTAGAAGGCCCACATCGGCCAGAACTCGAAGAAGCTCAGCGGCGCACCACCCTGATCGAAGGGTGGCATGCCCTGGTGCGGGCGCGCCGCGGGCGCGGCGCTCGGTCTGGCCGCTTCAACGTCGACTGGGTTGTGGGCCATCAAGGTAGACGTGGTGGCGATCATGCGGAACTGCCTCGAAAACGTTGACGGGCCACGCGCCACAGCGGTACCGCCGCAGCCAGCACCAGGATGGGAATCGCCACCGCCACCGGCGGCGGCAGGCCGAACTGCTCGGCCAAGGCATGGCCGATGGCCACGCTAAGGCCGTACAGGCCCAGCGTCCACAGCGTCACCGCCAGCAGCACCCAGGCGGTGAAGGGCAGCAGCGGCACGCGCAAGAAACCGCAGGCGGTGTAGGTCACCAGACGCAGCCCCGGGATCACACGCGCCAGCAGCACCGCGCTGGGCAGGCGGCGTTGCAACTGCTCGCGCGCCCACAGCGAACGTTCGCCCACATAGCGGCGACGCAGCCACGGTACGCGAGTAGCCCCCAGGCCCATGGCATACAGGCCGACATCGCCCGCGGCAATACCGCCGCCCACTGCCGCCAGCGACAGACCCCAGGAGATGACGCCCTGCGTGGCCAGGGCCACGCCGGCGGCAATGGCCAGGTCTTCGAGCAGCAGCGTGGTCAGCACCAGCGCCACGGCGATGACCCAGGGCTCGGCCATGCCGCGCAGCACGGCCTCGAACCAGCTCACCAGGCCGTGCCAATGGCTCAACATGCGCCCACCAGTGCCTGACGCACGGCGTCGCGCACCACCTCGGCCGAGTTCCAGGGCAGGAAGTGGTTGCGCCCCTCGAGCAGCAGCGTGCGCACGCAGCGCGATCCCGTCAGGCGGGCCTGCATGAAGTCCACGTTGGCCACCGGCACCAGGTTGTCCTTCGTGCCGTGCACGATCAGCACCTTCGCGGTGATGCGCGGCAGCATCAAGGCCAGGGCCTCGAGCTCGGGCTTGAGCGCCATGAGTTCGGCATTGGCATTGCGCAACACGCGCGGCAACACGGCGCGCACCGGCGCCCAGGCGCCGAACCATTGCATCGCGTGGATTTCTTCCTGTGCCGGGTCGAGTGACGCGGCCAGCAGCACCAGCGCGGTCACGCGCGTGGGATGCTCGGCCGCCACGCGGGCGACGATCGGCCCGCCGAGCGAGTGGCCCAGCAGCACGACCGGGCGGTCATCGTCGGGCAGCAGGGCGGCGACGGCCGCCGCCTGGGCATCGAGCGACACCACAGCACCATCGGGGCCACTTTGGCCGAAGCCGGGCCGGTCCAGCGCCACCACCTCCAGGCCCGCGGGCGGATCGAGCAGGTAGTCGGCCCAGGCCGTGGCCGAGCCCGGGGTGCCATGCACCAGCACGACGCGCGGACCGGCCGGGTCGTGTCCAACACCTCTCCCTGGATGTGACCCCGGTGACCTGGGTTTCCCGGGAGCTGTCCTCCGGAG
>JANNQY010000414.1:0-1800 GCA_031400995.1 Lysobacteraceae bacterium | reverse complement strand
TCGTTCTCTTCGGTCACCATCAGGGCGCAGCCCAGGCGCATCGCCCGCGCCAGGCGCTCGAAACCCGCCGGCCCGGCCACGAACAGCGCCGTCGCGGCGGCGTCGGCCAGCACCGGGTCGGTGTGCAGCACGGCCACCGCCGCGGCGCCGCGCGCGGGTCGGCCGGTGCGTGGGTCCAGGATGTGCGACCAGCGCGCGCCAGTGGGTGATTCGCGGAACTTGCTGTAGTTGCCAGTGCTGAAGAACGCCTCGCCGTCGGCCAGCGTCACCCCGCCCAGCACGCCGCCAAACGGGTCGCGCAGGCCCACCTGCCATGGCTCGCCGTCGCCATCGCCCAGCGCCACCACGTCGCCGCCCAGGCTAACCAAGGCGTGGCGAATGCGATGCCGGACCAGGATTTCAAGTATTTCCTTCGCCGCGACACCCTCGGCGACCGCGCCGAAATCAAGCTGCAAACGCCGGTTGCTGCTGGTGACTTCGCTGCCTTTCACCGTGAGCTGGGCCAGGCTGGGCCGGTTGCTCCGCCATTGCTCCAGCCAATCCGCGGTGGGCGCAGGCGTCAGCACGGGGTATGAGGACGTGTGGAAGCCCCAAGCACCCACCAGTCCGCCGACGCCCGGGTCGAACAGGCCCTGGCTGGAGGCCACGAGTGGCAGCGAGCGCTCGATCAGGTCGATGACGGACGCGGGCGCCTGCGCGGATTCCCCAGCGGCAAGGGCGGTGTTGATGCGGGTGAGGTCGGAGGCTTCCCAGGCGTGCCATTCGCCCTCGCGCTGGGCCAGCCTGGCGGTTATCTCGGACAGGGCGGCTTGCGCCTGCTCGGGCGCCGCGTCGCGCAGCTCGATCTCGACGCTGGTGCCGAACGCATGCAGGGTTTCCCGCCGTGGCTCCGGGCCGCGCTGGCAGCCCGCCAAGGCCAGCAGCAGGGCCGCAAGCAGGCCGCTTGCCCGCCGCGCCGCTACCCGGGCTTCAAACGTACTGGCTGCCGGGCGCATCCACCCACTCGCGGATGTACGCCACGTCTTCGGGGCCGACGTCGATAAACCGGAAGCCAGTCCAGATCTGCCCGGGGGCCGCGGCCTCGTCCGACCACAGCTCGTGTGCGCCCACGTCCACGCTGCGGCTGCTGCCGTTCTCGGCCGTGAGGGCGAAGCGCAGTTGGAACAGCGCGTCGCTGATGATGGGCTGGCCCAGGATCAGCAGCATGCCGGTCTCGGACAAATTGCTGAGCTTGCCGATGGCCTGGCCGGTCATGGTGTCCAGCACGTCGATGTCGCCGACTTTGCGGCGCTTGGCGCGGCGGTATTCGTTCATCGCGCCGGCGCCTCAGCGGGGGCCTGGCCGGCGAAGGAGCGCAGCGCGCTCATCACCGTGTTCCAGGCGCGGTCGATCATGGTGCCTTTCTCTTCCTCCACCACTCGTACCTGGCCCTGCACCATGGCCTTGGCCAGGCCTTCCAGAGTGTGCTCGCCCACTTTCTGGCCGCGGTGGTTCACGAACAGCACGTGGCCGGTGACGGTGGAGAACCACGACAGCCGGCGACGCACTTTTTCGCCCTGCTGGTTGAGCACGAACTCAAACCAAGTGCCGAAGGCCAGGTGGCGGATCTGGTCCATCCGCATCTGCTCCTCGGGAGTGAGCACCGCTTTCTTGCTTTTCTTGGCCTGCTGCAGATCCTCGCCCAGGCGGGCGCGGGCCTTGAGGCGCATGGTGAGCTCGGTGCGGCTGGCAGAAGAATCGTCCTCGGCGCCGGCCTGCGGGTCCACCAATCGCTGGGAAATGGCTGCGGCTTCTTCAGCG
>JANNQY010000413.1:0-6335 GCA_031400995.1 Lysobacteraceae bacterium | reverse complement strand
CTGGGTGGCGCGTGCGCTGAAGGCGAACACCCGCGGCGCACCCAAGGATGCCAAGCACGCCGACAGCGACGCGTGCCGCTGCACGCGCGCGGCCTCGTGGTAATCCAGGCCCGCACGCCGCAGCTTGGCGTCATCCAGGTCAAATCCCAGCGGCTCGATCAGGTGCAGTCCGGCGCCGGTGTTGGCGCACAGCCGGATCACGTTGCCGGTGTTGGGCGGGATTTCGGGCTCGAACAGGATGACTTGGATCATCCCGGCATTATCGCCGCTGGTTCAGCGGCCGCAGCGCATCCGCCGGCCCAGGTGGCCCAGGTCGCCGGGCATGCGCGCCAGCCCCCGGATGCCCACCGGCGCCGCGCTGCCGCAACCCAGGCCAGCGCTGGCGACATAGGCCGGGCCCGCAGCCGGCGACGGCACATCCGCAAACAGCGCCACCGCCAGCAGAGGCAGGGCGAACACGCTGCGGCGAAGTTGGGTGGTGAGGCGCATGGCGGCTCCAGTCTTTGCGGGGTGTGTAGAAAACACAGCAGGAACCGTGCCAACCCCGGCAGCCATTGGAATCAGGGACTTGCGCTAAAAAAGCAAGCGTCCGATGTGTCCGCGCCTAGCCCCGGACACGGCACGCGGACAGCGGTTCGCGCGCCAACGCCTGCCACTGAGACTCGGGCGCCACCGTGGCCGGCGTAAGGAACTCGATGCGCGCCACCAGCTGCGATTCGCCGTCGTCCTCGCGCAAATTGCTCAAGCCCTCGAAGCGCAGCAGCCGCCGGCTGTCGCGCCCGTAAGCCACGTCGATGTGCGGCGCAATCCAGCCCAGCAGCCCGCCCAGCCGCAGCCGGAATAACTCTGCCGGCTCGCCGCCCAATTGCGCGCTGCCCACCCGATACACCTTGAAGCCCAGCGATTCCAGCCGCGATGGCACCGCAAAGCTCAGCGGCACCGACTTGCCCGACAGCAGCCGCAGCCACTGGCTGCGTACGAATTCATCAAAGCCCGCGTCCGCCACCAGCGCCGCCGCGGAGGCCGCCAGCGGTGCGTTGGACTCAGTGCCCGCCCCAGGTTCGCGCACGAACACGCTCACGCCACCGCCGGCGCGACGCAGCCCCTCGGAATAGCCCAGTCGCGCATCCTCGAGTGCGAACTCCGGCGCCTGCGCCGAACGCCCGTAGTCCAGCAACTTGCGCGCGAACGCGGTGCCGTCCGGGCAGCGATACAGCACCAGGCGGCCCACGGCCCGATCGCCATCGCGCCGCACGAGATGCTGCTCGCGATAGAGCAAGCGGTTGGTGTCAGGGTCGCGTGCCAACCCTTCCTCGTAACTCAGCGCGGCCTGCGCGGCCCCGCCGATGCCCAGCAGCAGCAACGCCAAAGGCGCCCTCCGCAGGAGCGTGGCGCGAAAAGCGCGTGAAGGCTGCGTCAGAAATCTCATATTCGTACTATGGCCTTCGGCCTAGTGTATGGCCCGTCAATGCAGGCTAGCATTCGACTCCCCCGGCCCGCCCGGTTGCCCACACCACAAGGTAGAAAATGACCTCGATCCGCCGTCCGCGCACCAGCGCGCTTGCCCTGGCCATCGCCCTGGCTGCCGCCAGCTTCTCGCCGATCTACGCCGCACCGGCGGGCGCCAAGGAACAGGCCGCCCCGCGCGCCGACATCGCGTTCGAACAGTTCACGCTGCCCAACGGCCTGCGCGTGATCGTGCACACCGACCGCAAGGCGCCCATCGTCTCGGTGAACATCTGGTACCACGTGGGCTCCAAGAACGAGCTGCCGGGCCGCACCGGCTTTGCGCATTTGTTCGAGCACCTGATGTTCCAGGGCAGCGAGAACTACGACGGCGAGTTCTTCGAACCCTTCGAGCTGGTCGGCGCCACCGACCAGAACGGCACCACCAATTCCGACCGCACCAACTACTTCCAGAACGTGCCCACCACCGCGCTGGACATGGCGCTGTGGATGGAGTCGGACCGCATGGGCCACTTCGTCAATTCCGTCACCCCGGCACTGCTTGATGAGCAGCGCGGCGTGGTACAGAACGAAAAACGCCAGGGCGAGAACCAGCCCTACGGCCAGCTGTTCGAACGCCTGCTCAAGGCCAGCTACCCGGCCGGCCACCCCTACAGCTGGAGCACCATCGGCTCCATGGCCGACCTCAACGCCGCGTCGCTGGACGACGTGCAGCGCTTCTTCAAGACCTGGTACGGCCCCAACAACGCCGTGCTGGTGCTGGCTGGCGACATCGACGTCGCCACCGCCAAGGAAAAAGTCACGCGTTTCTTCGGCGACATCCCGGCCGGCCCCACCATGGCCCAGCCGGCGGTGAATCCGGCGCCGCGCACCACCTCCACCCGCGATGAATTCGCCGACGCCGTGCCGCAAGCGCGCGTGGTCCGCGCCTGGAACACCGCCGAGTACGGCCAGGCCGACGTCGAGCGCCTGCAGCTGCTGGCCCAGGTGCTGGGCGGCTCGCGCAGCTCGCGCCTGGACAAGCGCCTGGTGTTCAACGACAAGCTGGCCGATAACGTTACCGCCGCCGCCTGGGCCAACCAGCTGGGCGGCCTGTTCTTCGTCCAGGTGGACGTGAAGCAGGGCGTGGATGTGGCCAAGGTCGAGACCGCGCTGGACGAAGAGCTGGCCCGCCTGCTTGCCGATGGCCCCACCGCCACCGAGTTGGCGCAGGCACGCACCGTTTACAAGGCCGGCTTCATCCGCGGCATCGAGCGCATCGGCGGCTTCGGTGGCAAGGCCGATGCCTTGGCCGAATGCGCCGTGTTCGCCAAGGACCCGGCTTGCTTCCGCACCAGCCTGGACGTGCTGGAAGCCGCTACCGCCGATGATCTCGTGGCCGCCGGCCGCCGCTGGCTGTCGAAGGGTGACCACACCATTGTGATCACGCCCGGCGTGCGCAGCGCTACCGTGGAAGAGCCCAGCAAGGCGCATCCGCAAATGGCCACCGTTGCTGCCGCCGACCCGAAATACACCACGTCCGACTCCGTCGTTGACCGCAGCAAGGGCCCGCCGCAGACCACGGAGTTCCCGTCGCTCAGTTTCCCGACGCTGCAGCGCGCGCAGCTGAGCAACGGCATCAACGTGATCCTGGCGCAGCGCAGCGACATCCCGGTGGTCAGCATGAGCCTGGAAATGCCGGGCGGTTACGTCGCCGACGTGGGCCGCAAGCTGGGCACCGCCAGCTTCACGTTTGGCATGCTCGATGAAGGCTCGGGCGACCTGGACGCGCTGGGCTTTGGCGATCGCGCCGAAGCCTTGGGCGCCAGCCTGGGCGCCGGCGCCGCGCTCGACGGCGGCAATGCCTCACTGTCGGCACTGAAGGAAAACCTGGACCCGTCGGTGGCCTTGTTCGCCCAGATGCTGCGCAGTCCCACCTTCGAAGAGAAGGAAGTGGAGCGGGTGCGGCAGGCCTGGATCGCGGCCATCAAGCAGGAAAAAGCGCGCCCCAATTCGGCCGCCCAGCGTCTGCTGCCGCCGCTGCTGTACGGCGAGGGCCACCCCTACGCCATCCCGTTCAGCGGCACCGGCAGCGAAGCGTCCATCGCCTCGCTCACCCGTGATGATCTGGTCGCTTTCCACAAGGCCTGGGTGCGCCCCGAAGGCGCCACCCTGATCGTCGCCGGCGACACCACGCTGGAAGAAATCCTGCCGGTGCTGGAGAAGCATTTCGGCAGCTGGAAGGGTGAAGGTGCGGCCCCGGCCACTGCGGCCGTGCCGGCCGTCGCGCTGCCGGCCAAGCCGCGCGTGTTCCTGGTGGACCAGCCCGGCGCCATCCAAGCCAACGTGTTCGTGGGCCAGGCCGTGCCGTCCACCATGGACGCGCAAGCCACCGAGTTCGAGATCGCCAACTCGGTGCTGGGCGGCGAGTTCAGCTCGCGCCTCAACATGAACCTGCGCGAGGACAAGCACTGGGCGTACGGCGCCTACAGCTTCGTGCAGGGCGCCAAGGGCCAGCGTCCGTGGCTGGCCTTTGCGGCGGTGCAGACCGACAAGACCGCCGAGTCCATTGCCGAACTGCAGCGCGAGATCAGCGACTACGCCAGCGGCAAGGTGCCGGCCACTGCAGAAGAAGTGGCCAAGATCCAGGCCACGGAAATCCGTAGCCTGCCCGGCTCGTATGAAACCGCCGGTGCAGTGATGGGCGCCATCGGCGGCATCGTCCGCTTCGATCGCCCGGATGACTACGTGGTGCAGCGCCGCGCCAAGATCGAAGCGCTGACGCCAGCGGTGGTGAAAGCCGCGGCCGGCACCATCAATCCCGAGGCGCTCACCTGGGTGGTGGTGGGCGACCTGAGCAAGATCGAGGCGAGCGTGCGCGCCTTGAACCTGGGCGAAGTGCAGGTGGTGGACGCCGACGGCAAGCCGGTGGTGGCCAAGCCCGCACCGGCGGCTGCGGCCCCCGCGGCGCCATAAGCCAAGGCTCATTGCCGGTTCAGCACGGGCGGGGCGACAATCCCGCCCGTGTTCATTTGAGGAATCACCCATGCGCCAACTCCTGATTTGTGCCCTGGCCGTCACCGCGCTGGGCGGCTGCACCTGGGTGAAGATGGCCCCCGGCGGCAGCGAGGTTCGGGTGGTAACCGCGGGCCAGGACGTCACCGCCTGCGAGAAGCGCGGCGAAGTGTCGGTATCGGTGAAGGACAGCCTGGGCCCCATCGAGCGCAACGAGCTGCGGGTTCGCGACGAGCTCGAGACCCTGGCCCGCAACGAGGCCCCGGGCCTGCAGGCCGACACCATCCAGCCCCGCGGCGAGCCCAACGACGGCGAACAGCGCTTCGCAGCCTTCCGCTGCGGCCCCGCCGCGCCCAAGGCAGCGGCTGCGGCGGTGGAAGACCTACCGGCCGGCGAGGCCAAGACCTACCCCATCCAGGACTGAAGTCCCCCACACTAATAGCCAAAAGTTGAGCCGGGGGGGTTAAACGGGTAACTTTGACGGGTTTCCCCTCAAGTGAATCCGCCCATGCTGTTCCAGCACGTCTCCATCGCCGGTATGGCGCATATCGATGCGCCGCACCGCCTCAGCTCGGCGGACATCAACCTCCAGCTCAAGCCCACCATGGACCGGCTCGGCATCAAGACCGATGTCCTGCAGGACATCGCCGGCATCTTCGCCCGCCGCCTTTGGGACGACGAAACCCAGGCCTCCGACGCCGCCACCCTGGCCGGCGAGAAGGCCCTGCTGGACGCCGGCGTGGACCGCAGCAAGATCGGCCTGCTGGTGAACACCTCGGTGAGCCGCGACTACCTGGAGCCCTCCACGGCCTCCATCGTCGCCGGCAACCTGGGCATGAGCGAGAACTGCCAGAACTTCGACGTGGCCAATGCCTGCCTGGCCTTCCTCAACGGCATGGACATCGCCAGCCGTATGATCGAGCGCGGCGAGATTGACTACGCCCTGGTCGTGGACGGCGAAACCGCCAACCTGGCCTACAAGAAAACCCTGGAGCGCATGAAGGCGCCCGACGTCACCGAGGAGCAGTTCCGCAACGAGCTGGCCACCCTCACCCTGGGTTGCGGCGCCGCCGCCATGGTGCTCAGCCGCACCGAGCTCACCCCCGACGCCCCGCGCTACCGCGGCGGCGTCACCAAGGCCGCCACCCAGTGGAACACCCTGTGCCGCGGCAACCTCGACCGCATGGTCACCGACACCCGCATGCTGCTGATCGAAGGCCTGAAGCTGGCCACCCTCACCTTCGCCTCGGCCCGCCAGGCGCTGGGCTGGGTGGTGGATGAGCTGGACGAGTTCGTGGTGCACCAGGTCAGCCAGGTGCACACCCAGGCCCTGATCAAGGCCTTCGGCATCGACCCCAAGAAGGTGCTCACCATCTTCGCCGAGCACGGCAACATCGGCCCCGCCTCGGTGCCCATCGTGCTGAGTAAGCTCAAGGAAATGGGCCGCCTGAAGAAGGGCGACCGCGTCGCCCTGCTGGGCATCGGCTCCGGCCTGAACTGCTCCATGGCCGAAGTAGTCTGGTAACCCAGGCTTGTCTCCCTCTCCCGCAAAGCGGGAGAGGGCCGGGGTGAGGGCGCTCCCAGAGCCCGCCATCCACAACAATTCCAGCCGCATCTATACACATCCGCATAATGCGCATATAAAACCAACACTATCTATACAAGTCGTTGGGGGAATACGCCCATGCAGCCCCTATCCGCCCTCGAGCCCTCCCGGTTCGACACCCCCGCCATCCTCAAGCGCCTCGCCTCCGCCAGCCGCAACCTGGCCGAGCTGAAAGGCGTGGCCGCCAGCATCCCCAACCAGTCCATCCTGATCAACACGCTGGCCCTGCAGGAAGCCAAGGACAACACCTGATCAGGCTTGAAGCTAT
>JANNQY010000412.1:0-6938 GCA_031400995.1 Lysobacteraceae bacterium | reverse complement strand
CCGGCCCACACGGTGGCCGAATGGTTGGCTGCGGCACAGGCCGCCTGGGCCAGGCTGTACCAGGCGGTCGGGTCGTCTCGAACCACCACCGGGGCCAGCCGCGCCATGGACCGGGAGCCATCGAGCCACAGGCCGCCGGGCAGCACGTAGTGCAGCCGGTGGCCGCGCCGCTGTGCTTCGAGCAACATAGCGAAGCTAGTATCCTTGCCGATCTTGATCTTGCCGATCGGGTCCATCACCACGGCCACGTCCAGTGCCATCGGCGCCTGCATCTCCATCGTCCGGAACCCTAGCCTAGCAGGGCCTCCGGCGGATCGTGCGGCCGGTCACACTCGAACCGGGGCGTGCTTGACACATTCGGGCTTGGCTGGGATATAAGCTAATAAGATGCGGGCACCGGTTGGGGTCCGCATAGCCAAGGACAGCATTGCAATGGGGAGTGAGATGGACGACAACCACATGGCCGGCTTGCGGGTCATGGTCATTGATGACTCGAAGACGATTCGCCGCACGGCCGAAACCCTCCTCAAGAAGGAAGGCTGCGATGTCGTGACGGCGACCGACGGCTTCGAGGCGCTGGCGAAGATCGCCGACCATCAGCCGCAGATCGTCTTCGTTGACATCATGATGCCGCGCCTTGACGGCTACCAGACCTGCGCCTTGATCAAGAACAACCAGATGTTCAAGGGCACGCCGGTGATCATGCTGTCCTCAAAGGACGGCCTGTTCGACAAGGCGCGCGGTCGCATCGTTGGTTCCGAGCAATACCTCACCAAGCCTTTTACTCGCGATGAGCTGCTGTCGGCCATCCGCAAGTACGTGCCGGCAGGCTGAGGGGGCAGCCATGGCCAAGCAAAACCAACCCCAGGCCAAGCGCGCCACTCCGTTCGACATCCTGCTCGACTACGAGGCCCGCTCCCTGGCCCATGTGGCCGGGCGCCCGGAAACGGTGGAGGCACCTGGCCATTGGCGCGGCGTCGGCTTCCGTTTGGGCCAGCGCCGCCTCGTGTCCTCGTTTGACGAAGTGGTGGAGATATTGCCGCTGCCGCCGGTTACGCCGGTGCCGGGCGCGCACCACTGGATGCTGGGCGTGGCCAACGTCCGCGGCAGCCTGCTGCCGGTGGTGGACCTCAAGCAGTTCCTGGAAGGCGAGCGCACGGTGCTGCACGAAGGCCAGCGTTGCCTGGTGGTGCGCCAAGCGGGCGGCAACGTCGCGGTGATCATCGATGAGCTCTACGGCCAGCGCACCTTCAACGATTCCCATCGGGCCGATCTGGACGCAGACAACCAAGCGGGCCGCTACGGTCATTTCATCGGCCAGGCCTACCGCTTGTCCGAACAAACCTGGGGCGTGTTCAATATGAATTTGTTGACGCGCACCCCTGAATTCCGCCAAGCCACTCTGTAAGGTGGCCTTTGTACTTATTTCATTTGATCGTCTTCAAACAGGGGTTGAGGTCCAGTCATGAGCACTAATTCGCGCTCGTTTACCGACAAGCTTACTAATTTCGGCCTGGGCTTCTGGGCGCTGATCCTGATCATCGCGCTAGCGGTCTTCGGTGCGAACTTCCTGCGGGCGTCCTACCTGAACAATCAGGAGAACAACGCGCGAGCCCTCACCGCCGACCTGCAGGTGCTGTCGCAGCAGCTTGCGAAGTACACCCAGGAAGCGGTGGACGGCAACGCCGACGCGTTCGTGGAGTTCAAGGCCACCAAGGCCCGCATCGACTCGATCATCAATGCGCTGCGGGCAGGCGACGCCGCCGAGGGCGTGCCGGGCTTCGAGGGCAACAACAACGCGATCGGCGTGAGTAGCGCGCTGGCCAAGGTCACCGAGACCTGGACCCCGATGGCCACCGCTGCCGACCGCATCGCGGCCAGCGAAGAGGAAGTGCTCAACCTGTCCGACACCGCCGCGCAGTTCACCGCCCGCGTGCCGCGCCTGTCCTTCCAGCTCGACGAAGTGGTGCGTGCGCTTTCTGATGCCGATGCACCGGCCTCGCAGATCTCCATCGCCAACCGCCAGATCGTGCTGGCCGACCGTATGTCGCGCCGCGTGACGGAAATCGTCGCCGGCGGCGAGAACACGGTTTCGGCGGCCGACGCGCTCTCGCGCGATGCCACCGTGTTCGCCCAGGTGCTGGAAGGCCTGCGCGACGGCAACGAGGAACTGGGCGTCAACCGCATCACCAGCGCCGCCGGCATCGCCGCGCTGCAGGCGGTGCAGGCGCTGTATGACGAAGCCCAGGCCGACCTGGACATCGTGCTCAACGCCTCGGCCGACCTGGCCGAGGTGCAGGGCGCTGCCACCCAGATTTCGGAAGAGTCAAACGTGCTGCTGGAAAACAGCCAGGCGCTGTTCGCCAGCTTCGACTCCATCAATTACCAGCGCGTTTTCCCCAACAACTACTTCGCCATCGGCGGTGCCATCGGCATCGGCATCGGCCTGCTCGGCCTGCTGTTCACCATCTTCCGCGACCAGCGCCGCCGGCTCGGCACCACCCAGGAGCTCAACCAGCGCAACCAGGAGGCCATCCTGAGGCTGCTGGACGAAATGGGTTCGCTGGCCGAAGGCGACTTGACGGTAAAGGCCACGGTCACCGAGGACATTACCGGCGCGATCGCCGACTCCATCAACTTCGCGGTGGAAGCACTGCGCTCGCTGGTGTCCACCATCAACGAGACCGCCGTGCAGGTCGCCGCCGCCGCCCAGGAGACGCAGGCCACCGCCATGCACCTGGCCGAAGCCGCCGAGCACCAGGCGCAGCAGATCACCAGCGCCTCGGCGCAGATCAACGAGATCGCATCGTCCATCGACGAGGTGTCCAAGAACTCCGCTGAATCAGCCGACGTGGCGCAGCGCTCCGTGCAGATCGCCGCCAAGGGCGCTGAAGTGGTGCGCCAGACCATCCAGGGCATGGACAACATCCGCGACCAGATCCAGGAGACGTCCAAGCGAATCAAGCGCCTGGGCGAGAGCTCGCAGGAAATCGGCTCGATCGTGGAACTGATCAACGACATCGCCGAACAGACCAACATCCTGGCGCTGAACGCCGCCATCCAGGCGGCCTCCGCCGGTGAAGCTGGCCGAGGCTTCGCAGTGGTGGCCGACGAAGTGCAGCGACTCGCCGAACGCGCCTCTAACGCGACCAAGCGAATCGAGACGCTGGTGCAGACCATTCAGTCCGACACCAACGAAGCCGTTAGTTCAATGGAACAAACCACCGCCGAAGTGGTGGCAGGTGCCCGCCTGGCGGAGGACGCCGGTTTGGCCCTGGGCGAGATCGAAAAGGTGTCGAACGACCTTGCCGACCTCATCCAGAACATTTCCCAAGCGGCGCGCCAGCAGTCCACCGCGGCGACCAACATCACGGCCACCATGAGCGTGATTCAGGAAATCACCAGCCAGACGTCGCATGGTGCGAACCAGACGGCGGAGTCGATCGGAAACCTCGCCCAGTTGGCCGCCGACCTGCGTCGTTCGGTCGCGGACTTCAAGCTGCCGGGCTGATGCCCGGAACCGCTGGCTCATTGGCAATTCCACGGTGCGGCCGCCTTCCCGGGCGTCCGTGCCATGACAGGACCTCGGAATGAGGCTGCACGAAGACATTGATTTCACCACGCTCACTTGGGTCAAGCCCGAGCTGGACGAAACTTTGCGCCAAGCCCGGCATGCGCTGGAGGCCTACGTCGAGGAGGGCGAGGATCCGGCCCAGCTCAAGGCCTGCGCCAACTACCTGCACCAGGTGCAGGGCACGCTGCGCATGGTGGAACTCTACGGCGCCGCCATGGTGGCCGAGGAGATGGAGCACCTGGCCAAGGCGTTGATCGAAGGCACCGTTGCCGACCTTGATTCCGGCTATGCCGCGCTGATGCGCGGCATCGTCCAGCTGCCTGATTACCTTGAACGCCTGCAGAGCGGCCATCGCGACATTCCCATCGTGCTGCTGCCCTTGCTCAACGACCTGCGCGAGCCGCGCGGCGAAAAAGGCCTGTCCGAATCCGTGCTGTTCTCGCCGGACCTGGCGCGCGCACTGCCGCCCAGCGCCTCGGGCCCGGCCGTGCCGCTGGCGGCCGATGAACTCAAGCGCCGCGCCGAAACCCTCAGCAGCCTGTTCCAGAGCGCCCTGCTGCGCTGGCTCAAGGACGACAACAGCCAGGCCAACATCCGCGACCTCACCGACGTCTGCGAGCAGCTGGTTCCCATCACTGACTCCGAGCATGCGCGGCGCCTTTTCTGGGTGGCAGCCGGCACCTTGGATGCCTTGGCCAAGAACGCCTTCGAGGCCTCCAAGCCACTCAAGCAGGCGCTGGCCAAGGTTGAGCGCGAAATCAGCCGCCTTGCCGACGGCGGCGACGCAGCGTTTCGCACCGATCCGCCGCTGGAACTCACTCGGCAGTTGCTTTACTTCGTCGCCCACGCGCCCACCGATCACGGCCGCATCGGCGAAATCCGCCAGGTGTTCGGGCTGGGCGAAAACCTGCCCAGCGAATCCGAGATGGCGCATGCCCGCGGCAGCCTGAGCGGCCGCAATCGCGCCCTGCTTGCCACGGTGGCGGCGGCCATCAAGGAAGATCTGCTGCGGGTGAAAGACGCGCTGGACTTGCATCTGCGCACGGCGGATGCCCCGGCATCCGAGCTCAACGACCAAGTGGAAGCGCTGGACCGCGTGGCCGATACCTTGGGCATGCTGGGCCTGGGCGTGCCGCGGCGCGTGGTGCAGGACCAGCGCAGCGCCATCCATGCCCTGGTCAGCGGCGAGCGCGTAGCCGACGAATCGAGCCTGCTCGACATCGCTGGCGCCCTGCTCTATGTCGAGGCTTCGCTGGACGACCAGGTTGCCCGGCTGGGTGAAGTGGATCCCTCTGCCGCTGGAGTCGCCGTTGAAGGCGCCCTGCCCAGTAACGAAGCCCGCAAGGTGCTCGAAGTACTGGTGAGGGAGGCCATCGCGAACTTCGCGCAGGCGCGCCAGTGTTTTGTTGCTTTCGTCGAAACCCATTGGGACCACGCCCAGCTCACGGATGTGCCGCGCCTGTTTGATGAAGTCTCCGGTGCGCTGCGCATCCTGGAGCTCGAAGACGCGCCCAAGTACCTCATGGCCGTGCGCCGATTCACCGAGAGCGAACTGCTCCGCCGGCACCGCGTCCCCAACGGCCAGCAGATGGACCGATTGGCCGATACGCTGGCCAGCCTTGAGTATTACCTGGAGGCGTTGCGCGACCGACGTCCCAAGCGCGAGCAGATCCTGGACATGGCCAGGCTCAACCTCGAGGCGCTTGGCTACTGGCCGTTGCCCGCCGAAGACTTGGCCAGCCTGCCGCTTCCGCGCGCTGCCGCCCCCGTGCTGCCGGTCGAGTCCGAGCGGCCGGTACCCGTCGAGTTCATTGCGCCCGCGCCGATCGCGCCGAGCGTTGTTGAAGTTGAGGCCGAGGCCGGCGTCGAAGTCGCCGCTCCTGCGCCTGCGGTGTCCGTGCCGGTAGTCACGCTGAGCCTTCCGGTCATTCCAGGCTTTGACGGCAGCAGCGACGAAATCGACGACGAGATTCGCGAAGTGTTTCTGGAAGAGTTCCAGGAAGAGATCGGAAATCTCGAGCAACAGCTGCCTACCTGGCGCAAGCAGCCCGACAACATGGAGCACTTGCGGCCCATTCGCCGCGTGTTCCACACGCTCAAGGGCAGCGGCCGATTGGTGGGCGCCAAGGCGCTGGGCGAGTTCAGCTGGAAAGTGGAGGGCATGCTCAATCGCGTCCTCGAGGGTACGCGCACTGCCAGCCCGGCCGTGGTTTCGCTGATCGAGAATGCGTTCAACAACCTGCCGCTGCTGCGCGCGGCGCTGCAGGGCGAGACCGTGTATGCCGACCTCATCGGCATCCAGGAGTTGGCTGACCGAGTTTCCGCAGGCGAAGAAGTCTTCTATCAGCCTCCGGTTTTGGCTATTGGAGCAATGTCTTTGCCGGCGCCGGTCGCCGCCGTGGAGCCAGCGGCCATCCTGCCCGAGCCCGAGTTCGAGTCCGAGCCACCTGCTGTTGACGTCGAGCCGACATACGACGCCAACGCGATGGATGCTGACGCGGTCGGCTTTGCCATCGATCCGGTACTTTTCGAAATTCTCAAGCCCGAAGTTGCCGGCCATCTGGAAACGGTGGACGCCTGGCTGGATCGCTGCGCCCAGAGCGGGCCGCAGCCGGTTACCGACCAGTTGCTGCGTGCCGTGCACACCATGAACGGTGCCTTCGCGATGACCGAAGTGACGGCGCTGACCGACGTGACGGCGCCGCTGGAAGGCTACATGAAGCGCTCGCTGGCCAGCCAGCGCACGCCAGGCCCGGAGGGCGTGCGCTTGGTTGCGGATGCTGCCGCCGCCATTCGTGAGGCCATGGCCGCGCTTGAGAGCCCGCGCCCAGTGCTGCCGCAGTTCCCGGCGCTGGCGGCACAGGCCGCGCAGCTGCGCGATGCCCTGCCGGAGGCCACGATCCCGCTGGCCCTGCATCCGGAAATGCCAGAAGACCTGGTGCCCACGGCAGTTCCAATGGAAGCGCCAGACCTCTCGGGTCTGCCGAGCTTCGATGCACCGGACAGCGAGCCGGTCCAGGCCGAGGCCGTCGAGGCGGCGGCCGAATTGCCTGTGTTCGAGCATGAAAGCCTGTCCCTGGACGCATTCCTCCAGTTGCCGGTGGATGCCGGTCCGATCGCCCCGGCGTTTTCGATTACCGAAGCTGAGATCGAAGGGTTCGAGCTCGAGGCAAGCAACGTGGAGCTGGCCGCCGCCGAAGCCGCTGGCGCAGAGTTGGCCGCCGCGGAGTTGGCCGCCGCCGAAGCGGCTGCCGCTGCTGAGGCTGCCGCTGTAGAAGCTGCCGCTGCCGACTTGGCCGCCGCGGAAACCGCTGCTGCGGAAACTGCCGCTGCCGAACTGGCAGCTGCCGAAACCGCTGCCGCG
>JANNQY010000411.1:0-3300 GCA_031400995.1 Lysobacteraceae bacterium | reverse complement strand
CATCAGCCTGGTCACCGGCGCCGACGCTGCCGCTTTCGGCGTAGGCGAGGGGCGGCTGGTCCAACTCAACAGCGACGGCTCGCGGCCGGGCGCCGATGCGCCCGCGGCCATTCTTCACAAGCTCTCGGCCCCGGGCGGGGAGCTGGGGCAGGTGCTGCAGGATCACCGCTGGACGCTGGTTTCCGCCGCTGGCGCCGACAACGCGCCCATTGCCGCGCTGTTCCCCGCTGCCGGTCCAGGCTTCGTATTCAGCTTCGCCCAAGGGCGGCTGCAGGTTGAGGGTGGCTGCAATGGGCTGCGGGCGGGCTATCAGCTCAGCCCCGAAGGCATGCTAGGAATCAGCGGCGGTGCGGCCACCTTGATGGCTTGCGAGCCGGCGCTGATGGCGGCCGATTCCGCTGTGGCGGCGCTACTGGCTAAGCCACTTGAGGTCGCTTTGGCCTCGGGTCCGGAGCCGGTTTTGGCGCTTATGGCCGAATCAGGCGAGGTGCTGCAGCTGCGCGGCGAGCTTACGCCGGAAGCGCGCTATGGCGCGCCGAGCATCGGGTTCCTTGAGGTCGGCCCACAGCGACTGGCCTGCGAGGGCGCGACCAGCCCGGACGGCCTGTGCCTGCAGGTGCGCGAGATCAATTTCGACGAGCAGGGCTTGCGTACCGGCACTCCCGGCGAGTTCCAGGCGTTCCCCGGGCTGATCGAGGGCTACCAGCATTCAGCCGGCACCCGGAACATCATTCGCGTGAAGCGTTTCCAGCCAGATGCGGCAGCGCCCCCGGTGCTGGTGTCGCTGGACATAGTGGTTGAGTCCGAATCAGTGCCGCAATAAGTGACTGCTCGCGCTTGCGCCCGCAGGGTGTCCCAGAAAGCAAATCCAAGGTAAGGGGAGTTACCCAATGAGTTCGACAACAACTGAAAAGCTGCCGCTAGGTACCCTCACCGCGATGGTGGTGGGCGGCATGGTGGGTGCCGGTGTTTTCTCTATCCCACGCAATTTTGCCATGGCCACCGGTGTTTACGGCGCGCTGATCGCGTGGACCATCGCGGGCCTGGGTATGTTGATGCTGGCCTTCGTGTTCCAGACCCTCGCCAACCGCAAGCCCGACCTTGACGCTGGCGTATATGCCTATGCCCGCGCAGGCTTTGGACCTTACTTGGGCTTTGCGTCCGCGTTCGGCTACTGGGCCAGCGCGTGCGTGGGCAACGTCTCTTACTGGGTGCTGATCAAGTCCACCTTGGGCGCGGTGTTTCCGGCCTTCGGGGACGGCAACACCGTTATCGCCGTCGCGGTCTCTTCCATCGGCATCTGGGCCTTCCACTTCCTGGTCCTGCGCGGCACCAAGGAGGCGGCCGCCATAAACAAGATCGTGACCATCGCCAAGATTATCCCGCTGCTGCTTTTCCTGGTGTTAGTGATCTTTGCGTTCAAGCCCGACGTGTTCATGGGTAACCTGTGGGGCGGTAGTGAGGAGGCTGGCTACGGCGGTCTGTTCAACCAAGTCAAGGCCACGATGCTGATCACTGTGTTCGTGTTCCTGGGCATCGAAGGTGCCAGCAACTACTCACGTTTTGCCAAGAAGCGCGAGGATGTCGGCACGGCCACGGTGGTCGGCTTCCTCAGCGTACTTGCCCTGTTCGCTTCGGTTTCGATCCTCTCGTTCGGCATCCTGCCGCGTGAAGAGATCCAGCAGCTCAGCCAGCCCTCGGTGGGCGGCGTGCTGGCGGCTGCGGTGGGTCCGTGGGCGGCAACGTTTATCGGCGTCGGCGTGATCATCTCGGTGCTGGGCGCTTACCTGGCCTGGACGTTGATGTCTTCGGAAGTGCTGTCCATCGCTGCCAAGAAGGGCGACATGCCGGCCTTCCTGGCCAAGGAAAACGCGGCGCAGGAGCCCACCAACGCCCTGTTGATGAGCACGCTGTTGGTCCAAGGCGTACTGGTGGCAACGCTCTTTTCCGCAGATGCCTTCACGTTCGCTTTGTCGCTCTGCAGTCACTTGTCGTTGCTACCCTACCTGCTGTCGGCTGCGTTCCTGCTTAAGCTGGTGATGACCCGCGAGACCTACAGCATTGGCGACAAGGACATCAGCAAGGACACGATCGTAGCCGTCCTGGGCGTTATCTATGGCCTGTTCCTGATCTACGCCGGCGGCATGAAGTTCCTAGTGCTGTCGTTCCTGATCTACGCGCCCGGCACCCTGCTGTACCTCAAGACGCGCCGCGAGCAATCCAAGCAGCTGTTCACTTCCGCCGAGTGGTTTGCCTTTGCGGTGGTAGTGGCTGGCGCCATCTACGCACTGATTGGTCTGATTACCGGCTACATCACCATCTAAACGGAGATTACTGACATGACAGACGCAGCAAAAAAGCCCGCTTTTGGCGTTCACTCTGAAGTTGGACAGCTCCGCAAGGTGATGGTCTGCGCCCCGGGACGGGCCCATGCGCGCCTCACCCCCTCGAACTGCGACGCACTGCTGTTCGACGACGTGTTGTGGGTGGAAAACGCCAAGCGTGACCACTTCGATTTCGTCACCAAGATGCGCGACCGCGGCGTGGACGTGGTCGAGATGCACAACCTGCTGGCCGAGACCCTGGCGGTTCCCGAGGGCAAGAAGTGGATCCTCGACAACCAGGTGGTGCCCAACCAGGTTGGCTTGGGATTCATCGATGAACTCAAGAGCTACCTCGAAGGCCTCAGCAACCGCGACTTGGCCGAGACCCTGATTGGCGGCCTGTCCACCGAAGAATTCCCGGAGTCGGTCGGCGGAAAGGCATTCTCCGTAATGCGTGATTCGGCCAATGGCATCGAGTACCTGCTGCCGCCCTTGCCCAACACTCTCTACACCCGCGACACCACTTGCTGGATTTACGGAGGCGTGACGCTGAACGCGCTGTTCTGGCCGGCTCGCCAGGATGAGACCATCCTCACCACCGCGATCTACAAGATCCACCCCGACTTCGCGGGCAACGTCAACGTGTGGTTCGGCGATCCGACCGCGGACCACGGCTTGGCCACCATCGAGGGCGGCGACGTGATGCCCATCGGCAAAGGCATCGTGTTGATCGGCATGAGCGAGCGCACCTCGCGCCAGGGCATCAGCCAGCTCGCCGCAGCGCTGTTCAAGAAGGGCGCTGCCGAGCGCGTGATCGTTGCGGCGATGCCGAAGATCCGCGCGGCCATGCATCTGGACACCGTGTTCACGTTTGCGGACCGCGACTGCGTGCTGCTGGCGCCCGACTTCATGAACCAGACCCGCACCTTCTCTTACCGCCCCAGCGACCATCCCAGCGGCGTCGAAATGCACGCCG
>JANNQY010000410.1:0-10373 GCA_031400995.1 Lysobacteraceae bacterium | reverse complement strand
CACCTCGCCCCGTTCCTCCCTAAAGCTCTTCCCCCGCTAGCGGGGGAAGATGCCCAAAGGGCAGATGGGGGCACGCCCCGCGAAGTAGTAGGAATGGTCAGCGCCTCAACCCACGGCTCCGCCTCCATCCTCCCCATCAGCTGGATGTACGTCACCATGATGGGCGCCCACGGCCTGCGCCGCGCCACCCAGGTGGCCCTGCTCAACGCCAACTACATCGCCACCCGCCTGGCCCCGCACTACAAGACCCTCTACACCGGCCGCAACGGCCTGATCGCGCACGAGTGCATCCTGGACCTGCGCCCGCTCAAGGACGCCACCGGCATCGGCGCCGAGGACGTGGCCAAGCGTTTGGTGGACTTCGGCTTCCACGCCCCCACCCTGAGCTTCCCGGTCGCCGGAACCCTGATGGTGGAGCCCACGGAAAGCGAATCGCAGCCCGAGCTCGACCGCTTCATCGACGCCATGATCCAGATCCGCGAAGAGATCCGCGCCGTGGAAGAAGGCAAGCTCGACCGCGAGGACAACCCGCTCAAGCACGCTCCGCACACCGCCAGCATCGTCACCGCCAGCGAGTGGACCCGCAGCTACCCGCGCGAACTGGCCGCGTTCCCCTTGGCGAGCCTGCGCCAGGCCAAGTACTGGCCGCCGGTGGCGCGCGTGGACAACGTCTACGGCGACAAGAACATCATGTGCGCGTGCATCCCGGTGGATGCGTACAAGGATGAAGTCGACGTTTGAGCTTGGCAAAAGCGGAATCGACGGCCCCGCCAAGCGCGGGGCCTTTTTTTGTGGGAAGTCGCCGGCGACTTGAACTGAACTGCGGTACGCTCGGAGGGCAAAAGGCTTTGGGTTTCCAAGCCCGTACAGCCCGTCCTACGATCGCTCCTTTTCATAGCCCCACCCACCGCCGTCCCACCCGGAGTAGTCACCCGATGAACGCAAGCAAATTCTTCACGCTGCTTTTGCTGGTCCTGGCCGCGCCGATCACCGTCGCCCAGTCGCCAGAAGCCACGCCGGCGGTCGCCCAAAAAGCGGTGCTCGTCACCGGCGCCAGCACCGGCATCGGCCGCAAGATCACCGAGCGCCTGGCGTCGCAGGGCTACTTCGTCTACGCCGGCGCCCGCAAGGAAACCGACCTCGCCGCGCTCGACGCCATCGAAAACGTACAGGCCGTGCGCCTGGACGTGACCAAGCCCGAGGAAATCGCCGCAGCGGTGAAGACCATCACCGAGGCGGGTCGCGGGCTGCACGGCCTGGTGAACAATGCTGGCGTGGCCGTATCGGGGCCGATGATGCAGAGCAAGGACGAGGACTTCCAGTACGTGATGGACGTGAACGTCTATGGCCCTTACCGGGTCACCAAGGCCTTCGCGCCGCTCATCGTCGAATCCAAGGGCCGCGTCACCACCATCAGCTCCATCTCCGGAATCCTGTCCGGTCCCACCCTGGGCATCTACAGCATGAGCAAGCACGCCATGGAGGCCTTCGGCGATTCCCTGGCGGGCGAAATGGCGCCGCTGGGCGTGCAGGTGAGCCTGGTGGAGCCGGGCAACTTCAATTCCGAAATCGGCGCCACGCTGGCGGCGCGCATGGGCGCCTCGTCGCTGGCCGCCGATCGCTCCAAGTACCCCGAGCCGTTTGCCGTCGCCGAGGCCGTCGAGCACGCCCTGTTCGACCCCAGCCCGAAGCGCCGCTACATGGTGGTCCCGGTGCAGGACGAGGCCGACATCACCCTTCGCAAGGCCATCGAGGAACTGGTGCAGCTCAACCAAGGCCACGCGCACTCCCTTACGCGCGAGCAGTTGGTCGAGATGCTGGACGCCGAGCTGGCGAAGTAATCCGATCGCCCACCCGCGATTACGCCGGAGCCACGAGCCCACAATGCGAACCCTTTTCAGGAAATTCCAAGCCTTCTGGCTGGCGGATGCCAGTTTCGTCATCCTGCTGGTGATGCTGATTGTCGCCGTGTTCGTGCTGCCGGTGGTGATGGAATTCAGCAGCCACGGCGTGTTCCTGTTCAACGCGCTGCTGCTCAGCGTGTTCTTTTCCGGCATCTTCTCCACCCGCAGCGTGGGGCTGATCGCGCTTTCGGCGATTCTTTTCAGCATCCACCTGGCGCTCCGGCTCATTCGCTTCGGAGAGAACCCCTACTCCTTCTTCGTGCTTGAAAATGTAGTCGGCATCGCCAACGCGCTGGTCTTCATCTACATCAACCTGCGGCTGTTGTTCCGCGACGAGATCGTGAACACGCACCGGCTCATCGGCGCGGTGAACGTGTACCTCTTGCTGGCACTCACGGGCGCACTGGCCCTGGAGGTCATCCATGCCTCGACGGGCGCATCCCTCGGCGGCAACGTCACGCTGAGCGGCACGGACAAGGACTACGTGTACTTCATCTACTTCAGCCTGACGTCTCTGACGACAGTTGGCTTCGGCGACATTTTTGCCATCAACACCTCGGCCAAGATGCTGTCCACGCTCCTGTCCACGATAGGCATCCTTTTCCCGGCCATCGTCATTGCCCGCTTGGTCGGCCTGACTCCGTCCAAGAGCTGACGCGTCGTCTTGCCCTGCTGAAAATTCGCGATCAAGGTCACACAGCTGACATATAGTTCTATGATTCTGGAACTATGGATACCCTAGCCGCCGTCACCTCCCTTGCCGCCCTCGCCCAACCCCACCGCCTGGCCCTCTTCCGCCGCCTGGTCGAGCTGGGCCCAACCGGCGCCCTGGCCGGCGAACTGGCCGAGCACCTGGCCATCCCTGCCAACACCTTGTCCTTCCACCTCAAGACCCTGCAGCAGGCCGGCCTGATCGCGCCCGAGCCGCGCGGCCGGAACATCCGCTACCGGGCCAACTTCGACGCCATGCGCGGGCTGGTGGGCTTCCTCACCGACAACTGCTGCGGCGGCGATGCCTCTCTGTGCGCGCCCGCAGACGGCCCGGCCAAGGCGGCCGGCTGCTGCTGAACATTCCCTCCTGCCAACGGACCCCCTCATGACGATCAAGATCGGCATCAACGGCTTCGGCCGCATCGGACGCCTGGCCCTGCGCGCCGCCTGGGGCTGGCCGGGCATTGAGTTCGTACACATCAACGACCCGGGTGGCGATGCCGCCACCCTGGCCCACCTGCTGAACTTCGACTCGGTGCACGGGCGCTGGGCGCACGACGCCGGCAACGATGGGGACGCCATCACCGTGGCCGGCCAGCGCATCACCACCAGCCGCAGCAAGGCCATCGCCGACACCGACTGGTCGGGCTGCGACGTGGTGATCGAAGCCTCGGGCAAGATGAAAACCAGTGCCGCCCTGCAGGCTTACCTGGACCAGGGCGTGCAGCGCGTGGTGGTCACCGCGCCAGTGAAGGAGCCCGGCGTGCTGAACGTGGTGATGGGCGTGAACGATCATCTGTTTGACGCCGCCAAGCACCGCATCGTCACCGCCGCCAGCTGCACCACCAACTGCCTGGCGCCCATCGTCAAAGTGGTGCACGAAAACCTGGGCATCCGCCACGGCAGCATCACCACCGTGCACGACCTCACCAACACCCAGTCCATTCTTGACCAGCCGCACAAAGACCTGCGCCGCGCACGAGCCTGCGGCATGAGCCTGATCCCCACCACCACCGGCTCGGCCACCGCCATCACGGAAATTTTCCCGGAGCTCAAGGGCCGCCTGAACGGCCACGCCGTGCGCGTGCCGCTGGCCAACGCCTCGCTCACCGATGCGGTGTTCGAGCTCGAGCGCGCCACCACGGCCGAGGAAGCCAATGCGCTGTTCAAGGCGGCGGCGGAAGGCCCGCTCAAGGGCATCCTCGGCTATGAAACGCGCCCGCTGGTGTCCATTGATTACCGCACCGACCCGCGCTCGGGCATCGTCGATGGCCCATTCACGATGGTGGTGAACGGCACGCAGCTGAAGGTCTTTGCCTGGTACGACAACGAATGGGGCTACGCCAACCGCACGGTGGAGCTGGCGCGCAAGGTGGGCGCTGCGTGACATCCACCTCGCCGATGCTCAGGCAATACCTGCTGGTCACCGGCAACTACTGGGCGTTCACCCTCACCGACGGCGCGCTGCGCATGCTGGTGGTGCTGCACTTCCACCAGCTGGGCTACACGCCGCTGCAGGTGGCGATGCTGTTCGTGTTTTACGAAATCTTCGGCGTAGTCACCAACCTGGTGGGCGGCTGGCTGGGCGCGCGCGTGGGCCTGAACCGCACCATGAACCTGGGCCTGGCCCTGCAGGTGGGCGCGCTGGCGATGCTGGCCGTGCCGGCGGCGATGCTGACGGTGCCTTGGGTGATGGCGGCGCAGGCCTTCAGCGGCATCGCCAAGGACCTCAACAAGATGAGCGCCAAGAGCAGCCTGAAGGCGCTGGTGCCGGGCGACCAGCAGGCGCGGCTGTTTCGCTGGGTGGCGCTGCTGACGGGCTCGAAAAACGCGCTAAAGGGCGTGGGCTTTTTCCTGGGCGCGCTGCTGCTGACGTGGCTGGGCTTCGACGGTGCGGTGCTGGCCATGGCCGGCGCGCTGGCGTTGGTCTGGCTGGGCAGCGTGCTGTTCCTGAAGGCCGACCTGGGCAAGGCCAGCGCCAAGCCGAAGTTCCGCGAACTGCTGTCCAAGAGCCCGGCCATCAACCGGCTGTCGGCGGCGCGGCTGTTCCTGTTCGGCGCCCGCGACGTCTGGTTCGTGGTGGCGCTGCCGGTGTTCCTGGCCACGCAGCTGGGCTGGCCGCACGCGCGCATCGGCGGCTTCCTGGCGCTGTGGATCATCGGCTACGGCGCGGTGCAGGCGCTGGCGCCGGCGATCACGGGCTTGGGCCGGCGCGGCGTTCCGGACGGACGCGCCGCCTTTGCCTGGGCGCTGCCGCTGGCCGTGCTGCCCGCCAGCATGGCCTGGGCATTGGGCGCAGGCTGGCCGGCGGAACCGGTGCTGGTGTGGGGGCTGCTGGCCTTTGGCGCCGTGTTCGCGCTGAACTCGGCCCTGCACAGCTTTTTGATCGTCAGTTACGCACGCGAAGACGGCGTGTCGCTGGACGTGGGCTTCTACTATATGGCCAACGCCGCCGGCCGGCTGCTGGGCACGGTGCTGTCGGGCGCGGTGTACCAGGCCTACGGGCTGGCAGCCTGCCTGTGGGTCAGCGCGGGCTTCGTGGCGGCTGCCGCCGCGATCTCGCTGGCCCTGCCCCGGCACTCCGCCAGCCCCTAGCCTGGCGGTCATGTTTTCAGCCTGAACGATGGCTAAACTTCGGCGTTGATGCCGCGAATCCTCCCACCTACCCCAGGGCTCTTAGGGGATATGACAGCAGGATCATTCCGGTCCATGCTTCAAACGGTGGAGACAGCGGCAGCCATGAATACCCCGGCCTGGACCCTGGACCTGGAAGCCGCCCGTGCCGGCGACCGCCAAGCCTTGGAGCGCGTACTCGCGCACTCGCGCCAGGACCTGCGCCGCTACGCCGAGCACCACTGCGTGATCAACGACGCCGAGGACGCGGTGCAGGAAGCGCTGTTCACCGCCTCGCGCCGCATGGCCGACCTGCGCTCGCTGGAATGCTTCACGTCCTGGCTGTTCCGCATCGTCAAGCGCGAGTGCAACCGGCTCAAGCGCGGCCTGCGCACGCTGATGCACGAACCCATCACCGAGGACATCGCCGCCATCTGCATGATCGAATCACGCGGCCTGCAGCGCGACCTGGCTGCGGCCATGGAATCGCTGCCCGCGCACTACCGCGAGATCGTGCTGCTGCGCGACCTCGAGGGCCTCACCATCAACGAATTGGCCGAGCGCTTGCAGATAACGCGCGAAGCCACCAAGGCAAGACTGCACCGTGCGCGAGCCCTGGCCCGCGAATACCTCACCGACTGAACCCACCCCGCGGGGCAACCCGCATCATCCACAGAGAGAGCAAAGATCATGTCCAACAAGACCCTGAAACCCTTCGTGCTGGCCGCTGGCGCCCTGATGCTGGGTTCGGTTGCCCTGGCCAACTCGGCCTTCGCCATGACCAGCCTGTCGCAGGGCTACCTGGTGTCGGCCGCCCAAGCTGGCGCCGACCATGCCAAGGCCGAGGAAGGCAAGTGCGGTGAAGGCAAGTGCGGCGGCAGCAAGGCCGAGGAAGGCAGCTGCGGC
Source organism: Lysobacteraceae bacterium (assembly GCA_031400995.1). GTDB lineage: Bacteria > Pseudomonadota > Gammaproteobacteria > Xanthomonadales > Xanthomonadaceae > Arenimonas. Next base: position 4,239 of record JANNQY010000410.1, on the reverse strand, counting down.
GGCGCCAAGGCCGAGGAAGGCAAGTGCGGTGAAGGCCACTGCGGCGCCGAAAAGGGCGAGCATGAAGGCAGCTGCGGCGGCGCGGCGCCGGCGGCAGCCAAGGCCGAAGAAGGCAAGTGCGGCGAAGGCAAGTGCGGCGACGACAAGAAGTAATGCACTGATGACGGCCATCCCTGCGCTTTCCCCGATGGCCGCCGGCCTCGGTTTGCGGCGAGCCCTGCTGGGCCCGCTGCAGGCCGCAGCGCCGGGTGATTTTGATTTCCTGGAATGCGCGCCCGACAACTGGATCGGCGTGGGCGGCCGCTACGGCGAGGCCCTGCGCGACCTCAGCGCCAGGCATCCGCTGGTCTGCCACGGCCTGTCGCTGTCGCTGGGCGCGGTGGAACCGTTCGATGACACCTACCTGCTCAAGCTGCGCCGTTTCCTGGACCAGCACCGAGCCCCCATTTTCAGCGAGCACTTGTCGTACTGCAGCGACGACGGCCAGCTCTACGACCTGATGCCCATCCCTTTCACCGAAGAAGCCGTGCACCACGTGGCTGGCCGCATCCGCCAGGTGCAGGATGCGCTGGGCCGCCGCATCGCGGTGGAGAACGTGTCCTACTACGCCGCGCCTTACCAGGCCATGCCCGAGATCGATTTCCTCAACGCCGTGCTGGCCGAGGCCGACTGCGAGCTGCTGCTCGACGTCAACAACGTGTTCGTGAATGCGGTTAACCACCGCTACGACGCCGCCGATTTCCTGCGCCGCCTGCCGGGCGAGCGCATTGCCTATTTCCACATCGCCGGCCACTACGACGAGGCCGATGACCTTAAAGTTGACACGCACGGCGCGGCCGTGAAGCCAGACGTGTTCGCGTTGCTTGACCAGGCCTGCACGCTGTATGGCCCGCGCCCGGCGCTGCTGGAGCGCGACTTCAACTTCCCGCCCTTCCACGAACTGCTGGCTGAAGTGGCCGCCGTACGCGAAGTGCTGCAGCGCCACGCCCCCGCCCAGGTGCGACATGCTCGCGCCTGAGGCCCTGCGCGCGCAGCAGTTCACGCTGGCCGCGCACATCCGCGACCCGGCGGGGCACGCGCCGCCGCCGGGTATCGAGGACCGGCGCCTGGCGATTTACCGCGAACTGTTCTTCAACAGCCTGCAGGGCCTGCTGGCGGCCAATTTCCCGGTGATCCGAAAACTGCTGGGCACGGACGCGTGGGAGGTGCTGATGCGGGATTTCTACCGCGAGTACCGCTGCGGCACGCCGCTGTTCACCGAAGTGTCGCGCGAGTTCATCCAGTACCTGCAGCTGCGCGCCGAGGGCGATCGCGGCGATGCGCCCTGGCTGCTGGAGCTGGCGCACTACGAATGGGTGGAGCTGGCGCTGGACCTCAGCGAGGCCGATCCGGACGACACGCCGCACGATCCTTGCGGCGATCTGCTGGCCGGCATACCGGTGGCCTCGCCGCTGGCCTGGCCGCTGGCCTACGCCTGGCCAGTGCATCGGCTGGCGCCGGAGTTCCAACCCACGCAGCCGCCGGACGCAGCAACCTTCCTGCTGGTGCAGCGCGACGCTGCGTTCAAGGTGCGCTTCAGCGAACTGAGCGCGCTCACCTTCCGCCTGCTGCAGCGCCTGTCCGAACAGCCCAACCTGAGCGGCCGCGAGCAGCTGCTGGCGCTGGCGGCCGAGGCGCAGACGCCCGACGCCTCGGCCTTCGTGGCCCAAGGCCGCGGCATGCTCGAACAGCTCCGAAGCAGCGGCGCGCTGCTCGGCACCCGAATCCCCTGACGGAGTTTTGCCATGCGATTGACCCTTAGCGAGCGCTGGACTGCGCTCACCGAACGACTGGAAGGCGTGGGCGACTGGATCGCGCCGCTCGGCCTGCGGCTGCTGCTGGCCTGGGAGTTCTGGGAGGCCGGCATCGAGAAATACCGAGGTGAAAACTGGTTCGCCAGCATCCAGTCCGACTTTCCGTTCCCCTTCAACGTGGTGCCGCCGGACATCAGCTGGACCATCGCCACCTGGTTTGAACTGGGCGGCGCGCTGGCCCTGCTGGTGGGACTGGGCACGCGCTTCTTCGCCTTCAACCTGTTCGTGCTGACGATGGTGGCTACGGCCTCGGTGCATTGGCCGATGAACTGGCAGACCCTGCAGGACCTGGCCATGGGCTATGCCATCAGCGACAAGGGCTTTGGCAACTTCAAGCTGCCGCTTATTTTCGCGGTGATGCTGCTACCGCTGATCTTCAAGGGCGCGGGCAAGTTCAGCCTGGACGCGCTAGTGGCGGCGCGCGCGGGCACCACGCCGCGGCAGCCGGTGCAGGACGCGCTGGCCTGGGGCTTGGCGTGCCTGGTGGTGGGCCTGCCGCTATCCCTGCTGATGCCCACCGCGGGCCTGGTGATTGCTGCGGCCGGAGCCTCGCTGCTGGTGCTGGACCGCCTTCTGCTGAGCTGACCCTCTGCTATCCTGACGGCATGGAATCCTTCTCCCTGCCGCGCATGTCCGAGCGCTTCCGCGGCTACCTTCCGGTGGTCGTGGACGTGGAAACCGGCGGCTTCGACTGCAGCCGGCACGCGCTGCTGGAAATCGCCGCGGTGCCGATCGAACTCGATGGCGATGGCTTCTACGCGCTGGGCGAAACCGTCAGCACGCACGTGGAGCCGTATGCCGGTTCGGAAATTGATCCCAAGTCGCTGGAAATCACCGGCATCCGGCTCGATTCACCGCTGCGCGGCGCGCTGGAAGAGCGCGCCGCGCTCGACCATATTTTCAGCGCCGTGCGAGCCGCGGCCAAGCGCAACAACTGCCAGCGCGCCATCCTGGTGGGGCACAACGCCCACTTCGACCTGGGCTTCCTCAACGCCGCGGTGGCGCGGGTGGCGCACAAGCGCAACCCCTTCCACCCCTTCAGCACCTTCGACACGGTGACGCTGGCCGGCATGGCCTATGGCCAGACGGTACTCAGCCGCGCGCTGCAGGCCGCCGGCCTGCCTTGGGACGCCGACCAGGCCCACTCGGCGGTGTACGACACCGAACGCACCGCGCAGCTTTTCTGCGCGGTTCTGAACCGATGGCGGCAATTTTCCGAAAACGATCTCGCCGCTACCCAGCAGGACTGAAAGCCGAGCCACTACCGGAGCACGCCATGATCCACGATTCGATCCTGGGCACCGTTGGCAATACACCCATCGTGCGCATCAACCGCCTCGCGCCCGAAGGCGTGGCGATGTACGCCAAGCTCGAGTACTTCAACCCGATGTCGTCGGTGAAGGACCGGCTGGCGCTGGGCATCATCCTGGACGCCGAGCAATCGGGCGCGCTCAAGCCCGGGCAAACCGTGGTGGAGGCTACCTCGGGCAACACCGGTGTGGCGCTGGCGATGGTGTGCGCGGTGCGCGGCTATCCATTCGTGGCCTTCATGACCGAAACTTTCTCGATGGAGCGGCGCAAGCTGATGCGCGCGCTTGGCGCGAAAGTGATCCTGACGCCGGCGGCCGAGCGCGGCAGCGGCATGGTGAAGAGGGCGGCGGAGTTTGCCGCCAAGCACGGCGCCTTCCTGGCGCGGCAGTTCGAAAATCCCGCCAATCCGGCCTACCACCGCAGCACCACCGGCCCGGAAATCCTGTCTGACTTCGCCGGAAAATCGCTGGACTGGTTCGTCACCGGCTACGGCACCGGCGGCACGCTCACGGGTGCCGGCGAAGTGCTCAAGGCCGCGCGGCCGGGGCTGAAGATCGCCGTCACCGAGCCCGAGGGCGCGGCCCTGCTTTCTGGCAAGGAATGGCAGCCGCACAAGATCCAGGGCTGGACCCCGGACTTCATCCCGGCGGTGCTCAACCGCGACCTCTCCGACCTGATCGTGCCCGTCAGCGACGTGCTGGCCCGCGACACCGCGCGCGCGCTGGCGATGCAGGAGGGGATTTTCTGCGGCATCTCCGGCGGTGGCACCTTCGCTGCCGCTCTGGAGTTGGCCAAGACCCTGGACCCGGGCAGCGTGGTGCTGGCCATGATCCCCGACACCGGCGAGCGCTACCTCACCACCTTCCTGTTCGAAGGCATCAACGAGGGCAGCGATGAGGAGTAACTGTAGGTGGGACTTCAGTCCCGATGCCCTTCGCCAAAGGCCATCGGGACTGAAGTCCCTCCCACAATGGATCGCTTGCACAAGGGGTGGGCAGCTGGGCGATGCAATCAGGGCAAGGTGGCGGCCCAGTCGTCGTCGCTGCCCTCGTTGATGCCTTCGAACAGGAAGGTG
>JANNQY010000409.1:0-4513 GCA_031400995.1 Lysobacteraceae bacterium | reverse complement strand
AGCTACCGGCAAGCGGGCGCGGATGTTGTACCTGTCGCCGCCGAAGGGCTGGGTATAGCTGAGCCGCAAGGTCGAGCTGCCAAAGCCGCCCTGCAAATCCAGATACTCGTACTTGCCCTCGGCGATCGTAATGAACTTGGTCGGGTCGGTGCCGTTGTCGGCAGACGCGGTGGGCTCCTGGGCGCCGGCGTTCAGGCAAACCAGCAGTCCGCCGCACAACCACGACGCATGGACGATTGATTTCTTCATGGGCACTGGATCCGTGGCAGGTGGTTAGCTTGAAACGCCAGGATCGCGCCTGGGCCCTGATCATTCGAAACGGAGCTTGGCATTGCCGCCAACGCACAGAGTGTACGGCCGCTTGGACGCGGGCGGAATTGGACCATGGCCGTAGGCCAGGGCCGCCTTGTCAAGGCACGGGCCGCGTCCCCGCCAGGCCGAGCCATCCCCACGCGGCCAGGACACTGGTCACGCTCAATTGCGACATGCACACATTGTTACGGCAGGCAGCACGGGCCGGGGTGCCGTAGCAGGGACTGCAGGCAACGCCTGACCTCACGATGCGCACGGCGGCTGGGCCACGCGGGGCCATCGCATTGGCATCCGCCGGCCCAAACAGCACCACCAGCGGACAGCCGACCGCCGCCGCGATGTGCGCCGGACCGGTATCCGCGCTCAGGCAGCCCAAGGCACCTTCCAGCAAACCGGCCAGCGTGCGCACCGGCAATTCATTGGCGAGATTTGCCGTGCGGGCTTGAACCGCGGGTGGCAGCGCGACCTTCAACTCCTCGCAGATGCTCCACTCACTGGGTGCACCCAGCAGGGCGAAAACTGCGTCCGGATGGTCAATGGCCAAGGCTACGACCGCCTCGGTCCACAACGGCGTGGGCCACGACTTCAAATTGCGCTGGGGACGCAGGCGGTGAAAGGGATGCAAGGTCCGCGAATTGCCCGGCTGGATCGCAATCACTGGCCGGCCGGCGATGCCGTGTTTAAGCAGCAGGGCGTGGGCGGCCGCCCGTTCGTCGGCAGTAACGACCATCTGCGGCAGGAATGGCCGTTCGATGGAGACCCCATGCCGGCCCAGATCGGCCGCATGACGATCCAATTTATGTGTTTCCGTGCCCTGCCAGCCGGTATGGATGCGCGCTCCCGAGCGTTCGAGGGCCGCTTCCAGCACGGGCGAGCGGTCGAAGGCATAGACCTCGGAGTAGGACCGCTGAGCCAAGCTGCGGCCGAGTCGAAACAGATCCGGGGCCAACCATGCCGGACGCCGACGGTGGCGCATCGCAAACAGGCGCCCGACCGCCGGCAGGTGGGTCAGTGCATGATCGGCGAACCCGCCATTGGTGCAGACATCCACTGGCTGACCATGATGATTGGCCAACGCGGTCAACACAGGCGAAAATTGGACCATGTCACCGAGAGCGCCAGCGCGCATGACCAGGATCGGACCGGGAGTCTGCATTGGCGATTCAGTAGCTCAACTGGCGAAGATTCGATGAACGAGGGTAAGTGGATTGACTGTCGGGCCGTGTTCAGACGCACATGAAGCCCGCAGCGACATTCTAACTATTCCTCTATCTTGTTTCACCATTGTGGTCAATGAATAAAGACAGCTGGGAAACGGGGGCTGGAAGCGCCATCACCAGCATCCTATGGCCCGAGGAACGTCCATATGAAACTCAAAGAACTTCCCCGCTCGTGGTGGACGGCTCGCCAATTGAGCCGCAGGAACATTCACGCGCTGCAAAATGACGCAGCCACTCGGCTGCCCGTGATCGTGTCTCTCACGTCCATCCCTGCGCGTCTCGGAATTGTCCACCTGACCATCCGCAGCTTGTTGAACCAGTCGCATCAGCCAGAAAAAATAATCCTTTGGTTGAATCAGGATCTGGAAGGCGCGCTGCCGCGGAGTCTTACGTCACTGGAAGGCGGTCTGTTCGAGGTGCGGTTCAAAGACCTCACTTGCCCACACCGGAAGTTGATCTTCAGCCTCGAGGAGTTTCCAGACCACGCAATCGTGACCTGCGATGACGACCTCATGTACAACGACAGCTGGCTGCACAGGCTGTACCAAGATCACCTGCACCATCCCGGGCAGGTAATCGCACATGAATGTCGATTGATTACATTCGCAGCCGACGGCAGCCTGGCGCCCTACGACCATTGGAAAACCGAAAAACGAACCAATGTGAGCGAACCCTGGCTCATGTCGATTGGTTACGGAGGCGTGCTCTATCCGCCGCGGTGTTTGTACAGCGACGTACAAAACCGCGAACTTTTTTTGAAACTGACGCCCCGGGCAGATGACCTCTGGTTCAAAGCCATGAGCCATTTGGCAGGAACGGCGACGCGTCGCTCAAGCAACCCCGGCCAAAAGCCGCTACCCATCATTGGCTCGCAGAAAGAATCCCTGAAGAAAACCAATGTCCGTGGCACGGGCAACTACGACCAGTGGCTTGCTGTCTGCGGTTTCTACCAACTTGCCGGCAAGCCGATCGGAGCTACTCCACCGTAACCGACTTGGCCAGGTTGCGCGGCTGGTCCACGTCGGTGCCCTTGAGCAGGGCCACGTGGTAGCTGAGCAGCTGCAGCGGAATGGTGGACACCACCGGCGCAGCGATCTCGCCGCAGGCCGGCAGGATCACCACGTGGGCAGCGTCCAGGCCGTGGGCCACGGTTTCGTCCACGAAGGCGTACAGCTCGCCGCCGCGCGCTCGCACTTCTTCCAGATTGGACTTGAGCTTGTCGATCAGGCGGTCGTTGGGCGCCACCGCGATCACCGGCATGTCTTCGTCCACCAGCGCCAGCGGGCCGTGCTTGAGCTCGCCGGCGGCGTAGGCCTCGGCGTGGATGTAGCTGATCTCCTTGAGCTTGAGCGCGCCCTCCATGGCGACCGGCCAGTGGGTGCCGCGGCCCAGGAACAGGGCGTGGTGCTTGTGGGCGAAGCGATTGGCCAATGCCTTGATCTGTCCGTCCAACTTCAGCGTTTCCACGATCAGGCCCGGAAGCTGCTCCAGCTGGGCCACGCCATCGGCATAGCGGGCGTCGTCCAGACCCTTGCTGCGCGCCAGCGCCAGCGCGAACAACGCCAGCGCCACCAGCTGCGTGGTGAAGGCCTTGGTGGACGCCACGCCAATCTCAGGGCCAGCGCGGGTCATCAACACCAGGCCTGATTCGCGCACGATCGAAGACTCGGGCACGTTGCAGACGGCCAGTTGGGTCAGGTACGGCATTTGTTTGGCCAGCTTGAGGGCAGCCAAGGTGTCGGCGGTTTCGCCCGACTGGGAAATAGTGAGGAAAAGCGTGCCCGCTTTCACCACCGGATCGCGGTAGCGGTACTCGCTGGCGATTTCCGCCGTGCAGGGCACGCCGGCCAGCTGCTCAATCCAGTAGCGCGCCACCAACCCGGCGTGGAAGCTGGTACCGCAAGCGATGATGTGCACGGCCTGGGTGTCGGCCAGCAGCTGCTCGGCGTCCACGCCGAAGATCTGGGTGAGGATCTTGCCGCCGGCGATGCGGCCTTCCAGGGTGTCGGCGACGGCCTGCGGCTGCTCGTGGATTTCCTTGAGCATGTAATGAGGGTAGTCGCCGCGCTGTACGGCGTCGGCATTGAACTGGGTTTCCTTCACCGCGCGTTGCACCGGCTGGCCGTCGGCGCCGAACACGTGCACGCCGGTGGTATCAAGCCGCGCCACATCACCCTCTTCCAAGTACAGGAAGCGGCGGGTCAGCGGCACCAGCGCATGCACGTCGGAGCCGAAATACTGCTCGCCCTCGCCCAGGCCCACTACCAGCGGCGAGCCCAGCCGCGCACCCACCAGCACGCCGGGCTCGCGCGCGGAAACCACTACGATGGCGTAGGCGCCGTGCAAACGCGGCACGGTTTCCTGCACCGCGGCCAGCAGCGACAGGCCGCGCTGCTGCGCGCGCTCCACCAGGTGGGCGATCACTTCGGTATCGGTCTGCGAACTGAAGACGAAGCCGTCGGCCTGCAGCTCGGCGCGCAGGGCGGCGTGGTTCTCGATGATGCCGTTGTGCACCACGCTCACCTGACCGGAAAGATGCGGATGGGCGTTGCCCTCGCTGGGCACGCCGTGGGTGGCCCAGCGGGTGTGGGCGATGCCGCAGTGGCCATCCAGGCCCGACTGCGCCTGCATTTCAGCCAGCTCGCGCACCTTGCCCTTGGCGCGCAGGCGAACGATGCCGTCGGGGGACTGCAGGGCCACGCCGGCGGAGTCGTAGCCGCGGTATTCCAAGGCGCTCAGGCCGGCGATCAGATGCTGGACGATGTTGCGCTGGGCGCTGATGCCGACAATGCCGCACATGGATTGGGTTTCCTGCTGGTTTCCTTTTCGCTAGTTTAAGGGCATCGGAGGACTTCAGTCCCGATGGCCCAGCCCTTGTGGGAGGGACTTCAGTCCCGATGGTACCCCTACTGATTTGGTCATACGGAGCAGCCACCGGACCGTGGGGTTACATGGCATACAAAGACCGTGATTCAGCGGGC
>JANNQY010000408.1:0-8282 GCA_031400995.1 Lysobacteraceae bacterium | reverse complement strand
CGACGAGACCGCGCAGATGGTGGAGGCACTAGAGGCCGGCCTCACCGGCTACACCTACCTGCATGAGGAACACGCGTGAACGTCGGATTCATCGGCCTGGGCGCGATGGGCGCGCCGATGGCGGGCCACCTGGCCGCCAAGGGCCTGCTGCAGGTGATAGACAACCGCACGCGCAACAAGGCCGACGCGCTGGCCGCGCAGCTGGGCGTTCGCGCCGCGGCCACGCACGCCGACTTCGCTGGTTGTGACGCCGTGGTGCTGTGCGTTTCCATGGACGCCGATGTGATGCAGCAGGTGACGGCGCTGGCCGCCGTGCTCCGGCCCGGCAGCATCGTGGTGGACCATTCCACGGTGTCGGTGGGCACCGCGCGCCAGGCGCAGGCGCTACTGGCCGCGCATGGCATCGGTTTCCTGGACGCGCCCGTTTCTGGCGGCGTGGAGGGCGCCCGCAACGGCAAGCTCTCGGTGATGGTGGGCGGCGACGCCGCTGAACTTGAAAAAGTACGCCCGGTGCTGGCGGCCTACGCCGCGCGCATCACCCACATGGGCGCCACCGGCAGCGGCCAAGCCACCAAGGCAGTGAACCAGGTGTTGGTAGCGGGCATCAACGAAGCGGTGTGCGAAGGCCTGGCCCTGGGCGAGAAACTAGGGCTGGACCCGGAAAAACTCCTGCCTACGCTGATGGCGGGCGCGGCGGCCAGCTGGTTCCTCGACAAGCGCGGCGCCACGATGCTGGCGGGGCAGTTCGCGCCCGGCTTCAAGTGTGCGCATCTGCTCAAGGACCTGACCATCGTGCAGGCCATGGCCGATGAAGTTGGCCTGCATTCGAGCGTGATCGGCATGGCCCGCGAGCACTATGCGCAGCTGGTGCAGCGTGGCGAAGCGAACTCCGATACTTCAGCGCTGATCTTGCTCAAACGCGGCCAAGCGCCGCGCTGATTGCCCAACGCCGCGCCCGCTTACTGGGCGCGGATGGCCAACGCTTCGATACCGTGGCCGTCCAGTGCCTGCTTGGCCGCGGCCAGCGTGCTGGCCGTAGGGTAGGGCCCCAGGCGCACGCGGTAGATGGTGTCGCCGTTCACCTGCGCCGGCTCCACCCGCGCGACTTCGCCGGTGAGCGCGATGCGGGCCTTGAGCGCGTCGGCATCGGCTTGCGAGCGGAACGCGCCGGCCTGGATGAGGTAGCGCACGCTGTCGGCGGCGTCGGGCACCGGCGCATCCGGCGTGGCGGCCTCGGCTTGCGCCTGGGCGTTGAGCTCGGCGTCGGGAATGATGAATTCCTTGTCGCGCAGCACGTCGAAGAATTCGTACTTGGGCTTCTTGGGCTCGGGCGCGGCTTCCTGCGCCACCGGCTCCTCGGTCACTGCCGCGGGTGCGCGCGCCTCGGGGTTGGGCTGGGGCAGCAGGCTGCCGGCCTTGCCGATGTCGCCGCGCAGGAACAGCACTGCCGCGATGACCAGGCCACCGAGCAGCCCCACCAGCAGCCAGATCCAGCCGGGCACACCACTGCCGCCATTGCGGCGGGCCTGGGTTTTGCTTGAACGTTTTGCCATTACATGGTCTCCGGGGCGGACACGCCCAGCAGGCCCAGGCCATTGGCCAGGACCTGCTGCGTGGCCTTGCTCAGGCCCAGCCGCGCGTTGCGCAGCTCTTCATCGGGCACGAGGATGGGTTGGGCGTTGTAGAACGCATGGAAGGCCGCCGCCAGCTCGCGCAGGTAGTTGGCCAGCACCTGTGGCGCGCGGTTCTCGGCGGCCGCTTCGATCACTTCGGGATAGCGCATCAGCTCGTCCAGCAGCACATCCTCGTGTGGCTCCACCAGCCGCTTGCGGGCGGCCTCGGCGGCGCTGCGGTGGTAGCTGAGCTGCTTCTCGGCCAGCTGCCGGAACAGGCTGCTGACGCGGGCGTGCGCATACTGGATGTAGTACACCGGGTTTTCGTTGGAGCGGCTCTTGGCCAGCTCCAGGTCAAAGTCCAGGTGCTGGTCGTTGCCTCGCATGATGTAGAAGAAGCGCGCCGCGTCGGTGCCCACTTCCTCGCGCAGCTCGCGCAGCGTGACGAAGCTGCCGGCGCGGGTGGACATCTGCACGCGCTCATCGCCGCGGAACAGGATGGCGAACTGCACCAGCTGGATCTCGATGCGCGCCGGGTCCAGGCCCAGGCCCTGCGCCGCGGCCTTCAACCGTGCGATGTAGCCGTGGTGGTCGGCGCCCAGGATGTACAGCGCCCGCCCGTAGCCGCGCTCGAACTTGCTCAGCAAATAGCCCAGGTCCGAAGCGAAGTACGTGGTGGCGCCATTCTCGCGCACCACCACGCGGTCCTTGTCGTCGCCGAAGGCGGTGGCGCGAAACCAGGTGGCGCCCTGGTCTTCGAACAAGTGGTCGTTGGCGCGCAAGGTGTCGATGGCGCGCTGCACGTAGCCGTCGGTGGCCAGCGAGCGCTCCGAGAAGAAATTGTCGTGCACCACGCCGAAGCCGGCTAAATCGTCGCGGATGTCGCCCAGGCACCAGGTGAGCCCGGCCTCGAACACGCTGCGGTAGCCGGCCTCGCCCAACAGCTGCTTGGCGCGCGCGATCAGCGCGTCCACGTGGGTTTCCTTGTCGCCGCCCTGGCCTTCGTCGGGCGGCAGGCCGTCGCTGATCTCGATGGCGCTGCGGCGCAGCGAGTCGCCGGCGCGTCCGCGCAGGCCGCGGGCGATGTCCACCACGTAGTCGCCCTTGTAGCCGTTGTCCGGGAAGCGCACGTTCACGCCGCCCAGCTCGTGGTAGCGCAGCCATACCGACACCGCGAGGATGTCCATCTGCCGGCCGGCGTCGTTGACGTAGTACTCGCGCTGCACGACGTGGCCGGCGGCATCAAGCAGGTTGGCGACGCTGGCGCCATACGCGGCGCCGCGGCCGTGGCCCACGTGCAGCGGGCCGTTGGGATTGGCCGAGACGAACTCCACCGTCATCGATTCGCGGCTGCCCGCTTCCTGGCGGCCGTAGTCCTTGCCCTGTTCAAACACCCGGCGCACGGTGCCCAGGCGGCAACTGCGGGCCAGCGTGAAGTTGATGAAGCCCGGGCCGGCAACGCTCACTTTCTCCACGTGCTGGGAATCGGGCAGGGTGGCCACCAGCAGTTCGGCCAGTTCACGCGGCTTCATGCCCGCAGGCTTGGCCAGCAGCAGGGCGATGTTGCTGGCGTAGTCGCCGTGCTCGCGCGAGCGGGTGCGCTCGATCACGAAGTCGGGGGTCACGAGCTCCTGGGCCAGGCGGCCGTGCCGCCGCAGGTCCAGGATGGACTGCGCCACGAGTTCGCGAATGTGGTCTTTCACCGGTGGGATTTCCGCGTGGGGTAACTGCCTATTCTAGCCCGCCCGGGCCGGGGCGCTGTCATGCGCGTGTCACTGCCAGCCTCGACACTTGCGCCCGACACGCCTAGACACCGTGTTCCTCTCCTTCGATTCGGTCCGGCGCCTGCGCCGTGGTCCGGGGCAGCGGCCGACCTTCGGGTCGGCCTTTTTTTGCCCGAAATCCGCCTCAGCCCGGCTCGAGCGCGCTCAAGGCTTTGAAGGCCCGCATCACGTCCCGCCCGCAGTCGGGCGCCGCTCCGGCGAACTGTGCCTCCAGCGCTTTGCTCACCCGCCGCACGGCTGGGCCGTTGGCCAGCTTGGTGGGGCCAAACACCCGGTCGCCCTCTCGTGAACAGAATCGGTGCAGTTCGAAGAAATAGTTCATCTGTCCGCGGCTGAGGAAGCCCAGGCAGGGCGGCCCGCTGGCGGCGTCATCCAGGCTCCGGCCGGCGCGCCGTTCGCGCTCCTCGCACAGGCGCAGGGCGCTCTGGGCCAGCAGGTCGAAGGATTCACCGACGTTGGCGGTGTCCATATCCGCGGCCAGGCGGCCCAGGCGCTCACCGCGGCGGATGTCGGGGTCGCCGGCCCAGTCCGGCCGCTCGCCGTCCAGCCACAGGCCCCGGCCGCGGGCCAGCGAGCCGCCCGCCACCGAGGCCATGGCCTCGCCGTCGGGATGCGGCAGCGGCCGGGGGTCGAAGGTGCTGGCGGCGATCATCAGCTCCAGCGTCAGGTAGAGCGGGCGGTCGGCGCCGCGGTCGAAGCCGCAAACATCGAGGATGCGGAAGGTTTCGGCGATGCTGGCGGCCTCGTTGCCGCCCACGGGGCCAGGCACGTCGCGGGTTTCGCGCTGGCGCAGGTCGTGGCAGGCGGCGAACAGCAGCAGGGCGAGCCAGTCGTCGGCCGGCGGCCCGCCCTCGCCCAAGCCCTCCAGCACGCGCAGCAGCCGCCGTTCGCCCAGCTCCAGCACGTGGTCTTCGTTGTGATACGCGTGCGGGTCGCTGCCGAAGTGCCCGTGGCGCAGGCCCAGGCGGGCCAGGCCCAGCAGGGTCGCATCAGTGAAACGCGGTGCCCCGGCGCCGCCGGTGATGCGCGCCACCACCGCGTCTATCCGCGCCGGGATGTCCGGCCGCTGCTGCGCGAGCAGGGAGCGGGCCGCGTTGGCGTCGGACAGCGCCAGCTCCGCGGCATCGGGGGGGTACAGCGAGGAGTAACCGAAGATCAAAGCGGCTCCTGGAGGCGGCGCCCTGCCGCTGCCCGGAGTATACGCAGCGACCCCGCGGAGACGGCCAGCCCCGGCTACACCGCCCCCAGCCTGGCCATGGAACACGGCGGTCCGTCGCCGATGATGAAGTGATCCAGCAGCCGCACCTCCACCAGCGCCAGCGCCTGCTTGAGCCGGGCCGTGACGGCGCGGTCGGCGGCGCTGGGCTCGGCGCTGCCGCTGGGATGGTTGTGGCCCAGGATCACCGCGGCGGCGTGGTGCGCCAGGCAGCGCTGGACCACTTCGCGCGGATGCACTTCGGCGCCGTCCAGCGTGCCGCGGAACAGCTCTTCGAAGGCGATGACCCGGTGCCGGGTGTCCAGGAACAGACAGGCGAAGACTTCGTAAGGCAGCGCCCGCAGCCGGCGCGAGAGGTATTCCCCGGCGCGACCGGGCTCGGTGAGCGCCTCGCCGCGGGCCAGCCCCTGGGCCAGGTGGCGCGTGCCCAGTTCCAGCGCGCCGGCCAGCGCGCAGGCCCGGGCCGGACCCACCCCCGGCAGCTGGGCGAGTTCGGCGGCGGGCATATCCAGCAAGGCCCGCAGGTTTCCCGCCCGCATCAGCAGCTGGCGTCCCACCGCCACCGCGCTGCGCCCCCGCGTGCCCGAGCCCAGGAATACCGCCAGCAGCTCGGCATCAGAAAGCCGCGCCGCGCCTTGGGCCAGCAGTTTTTCGCGGGGGCGTTCGCCTTCAGGCCAGTCGTGGATGTGCATGGCCAAATCCTGCGCCGCGCGCCAACGGGGCGGCGTCGGAGCCGCACGGCCCATCGGGTAAGCTAGGAGCGTTCACTGGGGTAGGGAAAACACAGGTGGCTGGACTGGACGGGCAACGCATCGTGCTGGGGGTCAGCGGCGGCATCGCCGCCTACAAGGCCGCCGAGTTGCTCCGGCAGCTGCAGCAGGCCGGTGCCCAAGTGCGGGTGGTGATGACCGCGTCGGCCCTGCATTTCGTGGGCGCCGCCACCTTCCAGGCGCTGTCGGCACACCCGGTGCGCAGCTCGCTTTGGGACGCCGAAGCCGAAGCCGCCATGAGCCACATCGAGCTGGCGCGTTGGGCCACCCAGGTCGTGATTGCCCCGGCCACCGCCAACGTCATCGCGCGCCTGGCCCAGGGCCGCGCCAACGACCTGCTCAGCACCCTGTGCCTGGCCACCGAGGCGCCACTTTCACTGGCCCCGGCCATGAACCGGGTGATGTGGGCACATCCGGCCACCCAGGCCAACGTAGCCCTGCTGCAGTCCCGGGGTGTCCAGATCCTGGGGCCGGGCGAGGGCGAACAGGCCTGCGGCGAAGTGGGTGCCGGTCGCCTGCTGGAGCCCGAACAGATCGTGGCCGCGCTGGTCGCCGCCAACCTGCCGCCGCGCCTGGCTGGGCGCCGCATCCTCATCAGCGCCGGGCCCACCTTTGAAGACATCGACCCGGTGCGCTTCATCGGCAACCGCAGCTCGGGGAAGATGGGTTTCGCCGCTGCCGCTGCCGCCCGCGCGCTGGGCGCCGAAGTCACCCTGATAGCCGGGCCGGTCAGCCTGCCCACGCCGGCCGGGGTGCGCCGCATTGATGTCCGCCGCGCTGCACAGATGCGCGAGGCGGTGTTGGCCGAACTTCCGGGACAGGACGTTTACCTTGGAGCCGCCGCCGTCGCCGACTACATGCCCGCCGAAACCCTGCCGCAGAAAATCAAGAAATCAGGCGAGACCCTCAGCCTGGTGCTGGTGCGCACCGCCGATATCCTGGCCGAAGTCGCCGCGCACCCGCAGCGCCCGGCGCTGGTGGTGGGCTTCGCCGCTGAAACCCAGGACATGGAGGTCTATGCCCGCGACAAGCTGCACCGCAAGGGCCTGGACCTGATCGCCGCCAACGACGTCGGCCGGGCGGGCCAGGGCTTTGAGTGCGACGACAACGCGCTGTCGGTGTTCTGGCGCGACGGCCGCCGTGATATCCCGCATGGTTCCAAGGTGCGGGTGGCGCGCGACCTGATGGCGCTGGTGGCCGAGCACCTGGAGACCGGCCAGTGAGCCATGAAATCGCGCTGCGCTGCCTCGATCCGCGCCTGGGCGCTGAGTTTCCGCTGCCCGAATATGCCACCGCCCATTCGGCCGGCATGGATTTGCGGGCCATGGTGGACGCGCCCATTACGCTGGAGCCGGGCGAAGCCCAGCTGGTGCCCAGCGGCGTCGCCATCCACATCGGCAACCCCGGTCTGTGCGCGGTCATCCTTCCGCGCTCGGGACTGGGCCATAAGCAGGGCTTGGTCATGGGCAACCTGGTGGGGCTGATAGACGCCGACTACCAGGGCCCCCTGATGATCAGCCTATGGAATCGCGGGCGGTTTCCGATCACCATCACGCCGGGGGACCGCGTGGCGCAGCTGGTGCTGCTGCCGGTGGCGCGGGCGGTGTTCAAACACGTTGAAGAATTCGAGCACAGCGCGCGCGGCTAGGGTGGCTTCGGCCACACCGGCGTGCGCTGAACGGGGCGGCCCAGTCCGGCTCCGTCACCAGGGGGTAGCATGAAACTGTCAGGCATCAACGTTCGCGACATGATCAAGTCGGCCAAGCCCATCCAGCTGGGGGCCGTGCTGGCCCTGCTGGCCGCCGGCTGGTTCGCCTGGCAGTCCTGGCAGTCTTCGGCCGCCGAGGCCTTGGCCAACGAAGCCAGCCGCGTGCGTGCCGAGGTCGCCACCCAGGTTGAAGACCAGGCGCGCATCGCCATTGAGCGGCTCGAGGCCACCCGCACCCGCATCGCGCTCACCACGGCGCTGAAGCGCAAGGAACTGCAGACCGCCGAGGCGGTGGTCACCGACGGCTGGGACGGCGTCGAGGCAGTGGAGTGGCACGAGCCCGGCCTCAACGACGCTTATGCCGACGCCGATACTTTCGGCTACGGCAAGCTGGGCATCCTGGAAGCCGCGCTTCGCGAGAACTCCACCCAAGCGGCCGTGGTTCGCGACGGCGGCAGCGCCAAGCTGGGCCTGGCCGCGCCGGTGCTTGAAGACGGACGCGTGGTCACCTTGGTTTACGTGCGTCTGCCGCTGGAGGCGCTGACCGCGCCCTTGGCCGCCGCGTCCCTGCCCGGCGGCTACCTGGCGCTGCGGCAAGGCCGCTACACGGTGTCCCAAAACGGTGAAGAGGCACTGGCCGGAGTGGCCGAGGTTGGCGCGATAGCCGTGGATGGCACGGCGTTGCGGGTTGTGGCGGCAGCGCCGATGAACCAAGTGGGTCTGGGAGCCATCACCAATGCGCTGCTGGCGACGCTTTGCCTACTGGTGGCCCTGGCGCTGTTTGCGATGCCGAGGCTGCGCGGGCTGCGCATCGAGCGCCGCGTGGACGAAGTGATGGACCCGCTAGCCGAGCCCACCTTTGGCGAACTGCAGGCTCGCAGCGAGCTCGAGGCGCCACCGGCGCCTGCGGCAGCCACTGCGGTGGCCGCAGTGCCGGTTTCCGCGGCCCCTCCAGCCAAGCGCGCCTTCCTTGAGCGCAGCATTTTCCGCGCGTACGACATCCGCGGCGTGGTCGGCAAGACGCTCGACGCCAACGCCGCGCGCCTGATTGGCCAGGCCATCGGCACCGTGATGCACCTGCAGGACGCGCGAACCATCGTGGTGGGTCGGGATGGCCGGCTTTCCTCGCCGGAAATGGCCGCCGCACTGATCGAAGGCCTGCGCCAATCCGGGCGCGAAGTGATCGACATC
>JANNQY010000407.1:0-10754 GCA_031400995.1 Lysobacteraceae bacterium | reverse complement strand
TCGTGGCGTTTGAGCGCCGCGCGCACGTCGCTGGCCTGGGCGTGGCTGATGCGCCGACGCAGCGCGGTGGCTTCCACCCAGCCGCGCAGGGGATGGTCGGCCAGCCGGGCGGCGTCCTGTACGCTGAAGGTGCCGGCATCGGCCAGCCGGAACGCTTCCAGCGCGGCGGCCCGCTGCCGCGACAGATCCGGCGGCGCGGCATTGGCCGCAGCGGGCATCAAACTGAGGATCAACAGCGTGGTCAGCAAGGGCTTGAGCATGAGCAGGAGTTTAGCCCATGGCGCTTGAGGCTCCGGTGCCTTTGGGCCAGACATGATCCAGGCTTGGGCGCTGTACCTGGCGCTGGGCGCCGTGGCCGGCGTACTGGCAGGGCTGCTGGGAATTGGCGGCGGCCTGGTGCTGGTGGCCGCTTTGGTCTGGCTGCTGCCCAGCCAGGGCATCCCGGTGGACCAAGCGGTGCACGTGGCCCTGGCCACGGCGTTGGCCAGCATCGTATTCACCGGCCTGTCGTCGGCGCGCGCCCACCACCGGCGCGGCAGCGTGCTTTGGCCCACCGTGGCCTGGCTGGTGCCGGGGGTGCTGCTGGGCGGCTGGTTGGGCAGCCTGCTGGCTACGCATTTGGAGGGAGCACTGCTGCGCGGCCTGATCGCGGCCTATTGCTATGTCGCCGCGCTACAGCTGGCGCTGGATTGGCCGCGGGCGCGCGCCGAGCGCAGCGGGGCGCCGCAGGGCCCGGGCTATAGCGCGGCAGGCGCGGCGATAGGTGCGATTTCGGCGCTGGTGGGCATAGGAGGAGGCAGCATGATGGTGCCGCTGCTGGTTTGGCGCGGCGTGCGTCCGGTGCGCGCCGTGGGCACCTCCAGCGCCTGCGGCGTCGCGATTGCCTTAGCCAGCGCCGCCGGTTACGCCAGCCATGGGCCGGCGCCGGGCCTGCTGCCGCCCGGAAGCTGGGGCTACGTGTTCGTGCCAGCGGCGCTGGCCATTGCCCTGGCATCGGTGCTGACGGCGCCCTTTGGCGCAAAAATAGCTCACAATATCAGCGACTTGGCGCTGCGCCGGGTGTTTTCCGGCTTCCTGTTCCTGGTGGGGACCAGCTTGGCCTTGGGCGGCTGACCGGCATCCGTCACTGTCGGCGTTAGTAACTTTGTGGCTTGTGACAGTTTCACGAATTACTTACAACACACTTCAGCCGGCGCATTGGGGGCAAGGCCCCGGCTCAACCATCACTTGGGGACCGCCATGAAGACCATCCGCACTTCCCGTTTGAGCCAAGCGGTGCATGCCGCCTTGCTGCTGGCCGCACTGCCGTTAGCCGCATCGGCGCAGGACGCCGCCACCGAGGAAATCACCACCCTGGACCGGGTGGAAGTCACCGGCACCCGGATCAAGACCGCGCAGGCCGAGGGTCTGGTGCCAGTGCAGCGCATCACGCGCGCCGACATCGAGCGCAGCGGCTTCACCTCGATAGCGGACCTCGTCCAGTCGCTCACTGGTTCGGGCTCGGCGCTCAACACCAAGTTCAACTCCAGCGGCAACTTCGGCTTCCCGCCCGACGGCAGCGGCGTGGGCGCCGGTTCGGCGCAAGTTGACCTGCGCCACCTGGGCTCCAAGCGCGTGCTGGTGCTGGTGGACGGCATCCGCTGGGTCAACGAAGCCTCGGCCTCCGGCGTGGGCGCCTCTACCGATCTCAACACCATTCCGCTGGCCATCGTCGAGCGCATCGAAGTGCTTGAGGACGGCGCGTCGTCGCTGTACGGCTCCGACGCCATCGCCGGCGTGGTGAACATCATCACCCGCAAGGATTACGATGGCATTTCCATCACCGCCCAGTACGGCGAGTACGGCGAGGGCGACGGCGAAACCACCGGGGTTGATTTCGCCTGGGGCCACAACACCGACCGCGCGCAGTTCTTCGTGGGCCTCAGCTACACCGACCAGCAGGAAATCTTCGCCCGCGATCGCGAGCAGTCCAGCTTCCCGGTGCCGGGCACCGGCGTGCGTTTCGGCAGTTCGGCCACGCCCACGGGGCGCTTCATCTTCACCGACCCCAACACCGGCGCCACCCTGGACCTGACGCCCAACACCGGCAACAGCAACCCGGTGTACAACCCGGCCGAAACCGGCTGCGTGCGCACCGATGGCTACCACTGCTTCAGTAACGCCGATCGCTTCAACTTCGCGCAGTACAACCTGCTGCTGACGCCGTCCGAGCGCATGGGCGCTTTCGGCCAGGCCCGTTTCGAGTTCAGCGACCGCATGAGCGGCTATGCAAGGGTGCTCTACAACCGCCGCGAATCCACCAACCAGGCCGCGCCCGAGCCGCTGTTCCTGGGCCCGGAGGCCGGCACCGGGAATCCGCTGGCCGACAACATCGTCATCTCAGCGCTCAATCCGTTCAACCCGTTCGGCTTCGACCTCAATTCGGCCAATAGCCTGATCCTGATCGGCCGACGCCCGGTGGAAGGCGGTGCGCGCGTGTTCGAGCAGACGGTGGACACCTGGTACGTGGGCGGCGGACTGGAAGGCCTGTTCGACGCCGGTTCGCGCACGCTGTATTGGGACGTCAACGTGGCCTTCAGCGAGAACGAGGCCGACCAGACCAACTACGGCAGCTACGACATCCGCAACATCGCGCTGGCCTTGGGCAACCCGGCGGGCTGCGCCGCGGTGGCTGGCTGCACGCCGCTCAACATCTTCGACGGCCCCGGCTCCATCACCGCGGGCATGCTGGACTTCATCTCCCCGGTGGTGCGCGACCGCAGCAAGAACGAACTCTCGCTGATCACCGCCAACCTCTCGGGCAGCCTGTTCGAACTGCCGGCCGGCTCGGTGGACTTCGCCACCGGTATCGAGCATCGCCGGCTGGAGGGTTCCTACAATCCCGATCCGCTCACCGTGGCCGGCTTCTACAACGGCGTGCCGTCGCTGCCCACCTCGGGCAAGTACAACGTGAGCGAGGTGTATTTCGAAGCCAACTTCCCCGTGCTGGGCGAATCGGCCTGGGGCAAGCGGCTTGATTTCACCCTGGCCGGCCGCTATTCGGACTACAGCACCGGCGTCTCCGAGTTCACGCCCAAGTACGGCGTGCGCTGGCAAGTTGCCGATGAACTGGTGCTGCGCGCCAGCGTCTCGGAAGGCTTCCGGGCGCCGTCCATCGGTGAGTTGTATGGCTCGGCCAGCCGCTTCGATGCCACCCTCAACGACCCCTGCGATACGCCGCTGCTGGATCCCAGCCTGGCCGCCAACTGCGCCGCACTGGGCGTCCCTGCCAACTACCAGCAGCCCAATCCGCAGATTTCCGTCACCACGGGCGGCAACGAAGACCTCGATCCCGAGTTTGCCGACAGCATCAACGCCGGCTTCGTCTGGAGCCCGTCGTTCCTGGAGAACTCCGCCGCCGCCGACCGGGTGGACATCGAGTTCACTTACTACCGGCATGAAGTGGAAGGCGCCATCCAGGCCATTGACGCCCAGACCCAGCTCGACCTGTGCGTGCAGACCCTGGACGCGCTCTACTGCGACGGCATCACCCGCGCGGCCACCGGTGGCATCAACGGCTTCAACAACCGGCTGACCAACCTGGGCTCGATCGAAACCGACGGCTGGGACGTGGACCTGTTCTGGGTATTCCCGGCGTCGGACATCGGCCAGTTCAAGGCCTCGTGGCGCAATACCTTCGTGGGCAAGTACGAAGCGTTCGGCGCCGCCGGCCAGCGCCAGCCGCAGGGCCCGGGCATCGAAGTGGTGGACAGCGCCATCCCCGAGTGGAGCTCCAACTTCACTGCCGATTGGGCGCTGCGCAGCTGGTACGCGTCGTGGTCGATTCGCCACGTGAGCGAACTGCGCGAGGAATGCGGGCGGGCGGTGACCTTCCCGGTGTGCAGCAATCCGGCCACCGGCATCAACGTGCTTGACGCGACTACCTACAACGACCTGCAGCTGGGCTACCAGTTCGAATCCATGGCCAACCTGCGCCTCACCTTCGGCGTCAACAACGTGTTCGACCAGGATCCGCCGATCTGCCTGTCGTGCTCGCTCAACGGCTACGACGCGTCCACCTATGACATCCCGGGCGGCCGCTTCTTCTACCTGCGGGCTGGCATCAAGTTCTGATTTCGCAGCGGTGAATGCAACGCGGGCCGGCGGGAAACCGCCGGCCCGTTTTCATTGCGGCGGCGACACCTTCAGCGACACCGCCAGGTGGTCTGAGCCGGCGGCCGGCACTGCGCCGTAGTCCAGCACGTCCAGGCCGCCCACCAGCACGTGGTCCAGGCAACGTTGCGGCGCCCAACTGGGGAAGGTGCAGATGCGTTCGCCCGGCGGCACCAGCGCGGTCTGGCGGTAAAGCGCGCGCATTTCGGGCGCATCGAAATCGCAGTTGAAGTCGCCCATCAGCACCAGCCGCGGCGAGTCCGACAGCAGATCGGCCAGGAAGCCCAGCTGCAGCTGGCGCGATTTCGCGCCGAGCGAGAGATGCGTGACGGCCAGGTCCCAGGCGCCGTCACCTTCGCCAAAGCGCGCCAGCAGCACGCCGCGCCCGGCGATGCGGCCGGGCAGGGCGTAGTCGAGCAGTTCGCGCGGCTCGACGCGGCTGAGCAGGGCGTTGCCGCTGCCGGCGATGCGCGAGATGCGGCGGTTGGGCTGGTGGCTCCAGTAGGGAAAGTTGCCGCGTTCGGCCAGGTAGTCGGCTTGGTTGGTGAAGCCCGAGCGCAGGCTGCCGGGGTCGCTTTCCTGCAGGCCCACCAGGTCGTAGGGCTCGGCCAGCGTGGCCAGCGCGTCCAGGTTCATGCGCTTGCCGTTGGGCAGCACGTGGCTCCAGCTGCGGGTGACGTACTCGCGATAGGCGCGCGTGCTGGAGCCGGCCTGGATGTTGGCGCTGAGCAGGCGCAGCGCGCCCGGCGGAGACTTTGGAGACGACTTCACGGACATGGCGTCATGGTGCGGTGCCGGCCGCCAACCGACAAGGCCGAAACTGAACGGGGCCGCCGAAGCGGCCCCGCAAGCACAGCGCAGCGGTTCGCGATCAGGGCCCGGCGGGCGCGGCTGCCGCGGCCTGCTCGGCGCGCTCGCGCGCCACCAGCCAGTCGATGGTTTCCAGCAGGCCCTCGGGGCCGCGATCAGCGGTGGTGGTGGCGCTGTATTTGCCCGCGATGATCATGGTGGGCGTGGCCTGCACGTTGGTGCGCATCGCGAACTGGCGCGCGCGCTCGATCTTGGCGTTGACCGAGAAGCTCTGCATCGTCGACAGGAAGGCCTCCCGGTCGCCGCCTTGGCTGGCGTACCAATCGGCAATTTCTTCGGGCGAGCCGGACTTGAATTTGTTTTCCATCAGCACCGCCTTGAACAGCGGGCCGTGGGTCTTCTCAAGTGCACCGGTGGCCTCGGCGGCGTAGAAGCCGCGGGCGAAATTGTCGCTGACGCCGCCAAACGCGCCCGGCACGTAGATGAAGCGCACGTCCGAGGCCAAGCCTTCGCGCCAGGCGTCGATGTTGGGCTGCAGGTTGGCGCAGTGGATGCAGGTGTAGGCAAACACTTCGGCCACTTCAATGCCGCCCTGGCCATACGTGGGCTGGGGCTCGGGCAGCACGGTGTAATCAATGCCTTCGCGCGGCGCGTTGGCGGGGTCGGGCATCGCGGGTGCCGGTGCCGGGACTTCCGGCGCCGTTTCGGCAGCAGCGGCGGCCGTCGCTTCCACGGGCGCTGTGGCCTCTACCGGCGCCGTGGCCGCAACGGGCGCCGTGTCGGCGGGTGCCGGCTCGGCGGCGGCCGCAGTCAGGGTTGCCGCCGGGGCGGCGGCGACGGGTGCAGTGGCTTCGGCAGGTGGCTTGCTGCAGGCGACGAGACTGGCGAGCAGCAGCAGGGGGAACAGACGCTTCATCTTGGTAACTCCTGGGGCGGGACTACCGGCTAGACCACAGCCGGCCGGCAAGGTTCAAGGCGCAGCGGCGGGCGCATCGGCCGCGTTGTGCAGCCCTTCCAGGAAGGTGGACAGGCCCTGGATGTCCTCGTCGGTGAGGTTGGCGGCCACCGCGGCCATCACGGCGTTGGCGTTGGCGTCCTTGCCCCACACCGCGCCGTCACGGAAAGCGGTGAGCGTGGCGGCGGTGTAGCCAGCATGCTGGCCACCCAGCGCCGGGAACGGACCGGGCACCCCGGCACCCGCAGGGCCGTGGCAGGCCTGGCAAGCGGGCACGCCGCGGGCCGGGTTGCCGGCGCGGAACAGCCGCTGGCCCACTTCGTAGAACTTGCGGCCCTGGTTGGGACCCGATGCCACCAGGCTGTCGTCGGCAACGCCCGGCACCACGACCTGGCTGGCGAAATGGGCGCCGATGTCGCGCATGTCCTGGGCGCTGAGGGCCGCGGAGAAGCCCATCATGATCGCGTTCTGGCGCTCGCCGCTCTTGAACAGCGCCAGTTGCCGGGCGATGAACTTTTCATGCTGGCCGGCCAACTTGGGGTACAGCGGGTCGGCGGAGTTGCCGTCCAGGCCGTGGCAGGCCGCACACGCGGCCGCCTTGGCGGCGCCGGCTTCGGCGTTGCCCCAAGTAGCCGGGGTGTTGTCGGCCTCGAGCACCACCACCGGCGCCGGTGCGGGCTCGGGGGCCGGCGTCACCGTGGCGGCGTCCTGGGCCGCGGCAGTGAACGTGGCCAGGGCGGCGACGACACCGAAGATGCGCACGAACTTCATGGACGGCTCCGTAAAGCGGGATAGCGGGGAAGGGGCCGCGCGGTGCACGCGCGGTAAGGCGCCGATTATCCCAGCCAGCGGCCGGATGGGTCAATTGAACCGGGGCCTGCGCTGGTCAGCCGGCCCCGGGCAGGCCAAGCTAGCGGTCTTTCCGCCCTGGCCGACCCGATGGCAAACCCCCTGGCCCGCGCCAAATACACCTTTTCCGCGCACGCCATCAAGCAGCTGCCGCCCGATGACTGCAAGGAAGTGGCCTTCGCCGGCCGTTCCAACGCCGGCAAATCCAGCTCCCTGAACGCGATGACCAACCAGCATGGCCTGGCCCGCGTCTCCAAGACCCCGGGCCGCACCCAGGCGCTGAACTATTTTGAAGTGGCGCCCAACAAGCACCTGGTGGACCTGCCCGGCTACGGCTACGCCAAGGTGCCCGAGGAGATGCGCGAGCGCTGGAAGGAGTTCATCAACGTCTACTTCCACACACGCGAGTCACTTGCCGGCTTGGTGGTGGTGATGGATATCCGCCATCCCCTGCGCGAGTACGACCTGCAGATGCTCAACTACGCCGTCGAACGCGAGCTGCCGGCGCACTGCCTGCTCACCAAGGCCGACAAGCTGGGCCGCGGCGAGCAGGGCAACACGCTGCTGAAAGTGCGCAAGGAGCTGGGCGAGCGCGCCAGCGCGCAGGTGTTCTCCGGCGAATCCAAACTGGGCGTAGACGAAGCCCGCGCCGTAGTGGCCAAATGGCTGCAGCTCTGACCCGAACTTGAAAAAAAAGACTTTGTGGGAGGGACTTCAGTCCCGATAGCTCTTCGCCAAGGGCAGCGGGACTGAAGTCCCTCCCAAAAGGGGGCGTCAGGCGGGGGATTGCAGGCGGGGGTCCAGGCGCTCGCGCAGGGCGTCCACCGCCGCATTCACCAGCACGATGGCGGCGCCAACCACCAGCACCACGCCCAGCACCAGGGTGTAGTCGCGGTTGAGCGCGCCCTGGACGAAATAGCGGCCAATGCCGGGGATGCCGAACACCTGCTCCACCACCGCCGAGCCGCTGACCACGTTGATCAGCGCCGGGCTCAGCCAGGCCACCACCGGCAGCAGGCCCGGACGCAGCGCGTGGAAGAACAGCAGCCGCCACTCCGGGAGGCCGCGGCCGCGCGCGGCGCGCAGGTAGTCCGCGCCCAGCACCTCCAGCATCGACGCTCGCGTCAGCCGCGCGCAGTAGGCCAGGTTGGGCAGCGCCAGCGCGATGATCGGCAGCACGGCGCTGCGCCAGCCGCCGTCCCAGCCGCCGGCGGGCAGCCACTGCAGCGTGACGGCAAACACCAGGATCAGCAGCGGCGCCACCACGAACTTCGGTATTGCCAGGCCCAGCCCCGCGCCCAGCATGAGCAGCCGGTCGGTCCAGCGCCCTGCGCGCAGTGCGGCCCACACGCCCAGCGGCAGCCCCACCGCCAGCGCCAGCAGCAGCGCCAATGCGCCATTCACCAGCGAAATCGGCAGCGCCGCCGCCAGCAGCTGGTTCACCGTGTAGTCCGGGTACTGGAACGACGGCCCCAGGTCCCCGCGCACCACGTCGGCCAGCCAGTGGCCGTATTGCGAAAGCAGCGGCAAGTCGAGTCGGTACTGCGCCGCAAGCGCCGCCTCCACTTCCGGCGGGGCGGTTTTTTCGGCGTCGAAGGGTCCGCCCGGTGCCAGCCGCAGCAGCACGAAGCACAGCGTGGCGAGCAGCCAAAGCGTGATCAACGCCTCGGCCGCGCGCGCAAGAAACCGTCGGAGGGGGGCGGGCATCACCCGAACTGTGCCGCAGCCCCGGCACCCTGTCACGCGCGGCGCAAGGACCCTGCGCGGCGCTGCAAGCGGCCAAATCATGCCCAAACCGCTGCGGCCGCCCCGCGCAGGCTGGTACATTCGCGGGATGCCTGACAACGCCGCCAAACCCTTGGTCCTGATCCAGAACGCCACCGTTTACGCCCCCGAGCCGCTGGGCCTGCGCCAGCTGCTGGTGGGCGGCGGCCGCGTGCTGTGGATCGGCGCCGCCGACGCGCCCGCGCCCACCGGGCTGCCCATGGACACCGTGGACCTGCAGGGCCAGCGGCTGGTGCCGGGCTTCATCGATGGCCACGTGCACGTCACCGGCGGCGGCGGCGAAGGTGGCTACGCCTCGCGCGTGCCGGCGCTGCCGCTCAGCCGCTACACGCGCGGCGGCGTCACCACCGTGGTGGGCGTGCTGGGCACCGATGACCTGGCGCGCAGCACGCGCGAGCTGGTGGCCGGCGTGATGGCCTTGCGCGAGCAGGGCATCAGCGCTTACGGCCACTGCGGTGGCTATCACCTGCCGCCCGCCACCGTCACCGGCAGCGTGCGCGGCGACATCGCCTTCATCGAATGCCTCATCGGCGTCGGCGAAGTGGCGCTCAGCGACCACCGCTCCAGCCAGCCCACCTTGGACGAACTGCTGCGGCTGGCGTCCGAAGCGCACGTGGCCGGCCTGATGAGCGGCAAGGCCGGCATCGTGCACCTACATTTGGGCGACGGCCCGCGCGGGCTGGCCTTGGTGCGCCAGGCGCTGGACCAGAGCGAGTTGCCCGCACGCGTATTCAACCCCACCCACGTCAACCGCCGCCGCGCGCTGTTTGAAGAAGCGCTGGACCTCGCCCGCCGCGGCAGCACCGTGGACATCACCGCGTTCCCAGTGGACGAGGGCGAAGACGCTTGGGATGCCGCCACCGCGCTGCAGCGCTACCTCGCCAGCGATGCGCCGCGCGAGCACGTCACCGTGAGCTCCGATGCCGGCGGCTGCCTGGCCTGCTTCGACGCCCACGGCCACCTGTGCGGCATGGATATCGGCGAACCCGCCGCGCTGGGCGCCACGCTGCGCGAGCTGCTGCGCCGCGGCCTGCCGCTGGAGCAGGTGCTGCCCGCCTTCACCAGCAACGTGGCGCGCCTGCTGCGGCTGCCGAGCAAGGGCCACATTCGCGTGGGCGACGACGCCGACCTGGTGGCGCTGGACGCCGACGGCCACGTCAGCGATGTGATGGCGCTGGGCGCCTGGCACGTGCGCAGCGGCGAGGCCGTGCGCGTCGGAACTTTTGAAACGGCCCCGGGCCGAACCACAACTACGCAAGGACGGTAACGCAATGCCCAGCAAGATTCCCGACGGCGGCCAGCGCGGCTGGATCATCCCCATCGGCGGCGCCGAGGAAAAGGAAAACGATCCGGAGATCCTGGCTCGGTTCGTGGAGCTGTGTGGCGGCGAGCACGCCAACATCGTCATCATCCCCAGCGCCAGCCGCCTGCGTGACACCGGCCCACGCTATGAAGTTATTTTTCGCGAGTTGGGTGCCGGCCACGCCGAGCAGATGGATTTCGACACCCGCCGCGACTGCGAGGAGCCGCATCGCTTGGCGCGGCTGGAGCAGGCCAGCGGCATCTTTTTCACTGGCGGCAACCAGCTGCGGCTAACCACCATCCTCGGCGGCACCTCGGTGGCGAAGTTGATCCGCACCCAGAACGCCCGCGGCGTGCACGTGGCCGGCACCAGCGCCGGCGCCGCGGTGCTGAGCGAGCACATGATCGCGTTCGGCGAAGAGGGCGGCTCGCCGCGTGCCGGCAGCGTGCGGCTGGCGCCGGGCCTGGGTCTGACCAATCGCTTCATCATCGACCAGCATTTCCGCCAGCGCGATCGCTTCGGCCGGCTGACCTCGGCGCTGGCCTTCAATCCGTTCGCAGTGGGCATCGGCCTGGACGAGGACACCGCGGCTTTCATCGGCCCCGACAATGAGCTTGAAGTGGTGGGCAGCGGCGGCGTGACGGTGATCGACGCGCACGGCCTGCAGTTCTCGTCCATGGACCTGGCCGAGGAAGGGCAGCCGGTGTGCGTTCTGGGCCTCACGGTGCACGTGCTGGTGGCCGGCGCCAGCTTCAACCTGCATACGCGCCGCGCCTCGGCGGGCGCGCTCTCGCACAGCAAGCACTAGGAACGGACCATGCGCATCCTCGAACGCTCGATTTTCGTCGGACCGTCGCTGTACGCGCATTTCCCGGTCATCCGGCTCGAGCTGGACCTGGG
>JANNQY010000406.1:0-3073 GCA_031400995.1 Lysobacteraceae bacterium | reverse complement strand
CTCCATCCCTTCGGCCCTTGCACCAGCGGCACCGGCAAGGTCCAGGGATCGTCGCCCACCGAAAGCAGGCTTTGTCCTTTCGCATCCACTTCGATGGCGTGGCGCTGCGCGTACTTGGCGAGGAAGGCATCCACGTCGGCGCGGTCCACGCTGGCGTTGGGGACGAGGTTGCCGTAGTCGGGACCCAGCAAGGTAGTGAGCTTGTCGCTATCGGCCTTTTCGACACCGAGGGCGTCTACCAAAGCTTGGGCGGCCTCCTCAGGGGTGGCGTAAGCCTGCTGCGCCAGCGCCGGAGCAAACGGCGACACCAGCAGCAGGGCCGCCAGCGCCAGCGGGAGCGGTTTAATGAAAGTCATCATTCTGGGCTCCTGATCAGCGGCGACGCCCAGCGCCTTGGCGCTGGGGCGGATTGGCGGGACGGCTCACCTGGCGGCCAGCAGCGGGACGGGCGGCCGCAGGACGTTCGGCGGATTGACGGCTGGCGCCACCGCGCTGGGCCGAATCGCGACTGGCCGCAGGGCGGCTGGCGCCTTGGAACGCATCGTTCCTGGGCGGCTGGCGGGCGGCGGACTGCTGCCTGGCGGTGTCGCGGGCGTTGTTGTTGCTCTGCTGCTGCTGATGCTGCGGGCGATTGGCCACCTGCGGGCGGTCGCGGTCGGCAGGCTTGGGCCGGTCGACAGTCGCCGGCTTGGGGCGGTCGACATTCGCCGGCTTGGGGCGGTCAACGTTTGCCGGCTTGGGGCGGTCACGATCGGCCAGTTTCGGGCCATCGCCGTCGCCGCCCGAGGCAGGACGATCACGATTGCCAGCGCCTTGGTTGGCGGGCTTGTCGCGCTGCTGGGCACGGTCGGTGGCGGCCTGGGCGCGCTCTCGGGCGTCGTCGCGCTGCGGGCGATCCTTGGCGGCTTCGCGCATCTGCGCCTGCGCGTCGCGGTTGCTGGCGGCCGGCGCAACGCCACGGTCCTTCATGCTGGTGCGGGCCTGGTCGCGCGCCTGGGCGCGCTTGTCGTCATCACCGCGGAACGCGTCCCGCTTCGGCGCGCCATCAAGCTGGCGGCCGTAGTTCTCCCGGCTGGCTTTGTCCCGATAGGGCACGCCGTCGCGATGATAATTGTTGTGACTCCAACCGTTGTCGTCGAAGTCCCGGCGATTGTTTACGTTGATGTTGTTGTAATGATTGATGTCGATATCAATGTCGTTGTCGTTCCAGTCGAAGCCACCCCACAGCGAATCGGTGATCGCCAGGCCCACGCCAAACAGCATGCCGTTCACCAACGCGCTGCCCGGCGCGTAGTAGCGCGGCGGCGGCGGGTAGTACATCGGCGGGTAGGAGGAATAGCCCCAGCTGCCGTAGACCACGGTGGGGTTGTACGAAGGCACGTACACCACCTCGGGCTGGCTGGGCTGGATGATGATGGTTTGCGGCGCAGCCTGGACCACGGTGGTGGTGCCGGTGTTGCTGCTGGGCACCGGCGCGGGTGCCGCCTGCATGCTCACGTTCTGGTATTCGTTGGACGCCAGGTTGCCGGCGTCCTGGGCCTTGTGGCGCAGGCGCTGCACCGAGTCCATCACGTCATCGGGCTGCGCAAGGAAGGCATCGCCCAGGCGCTGCACCCACGGCGGATCCTGCCCGAGCATGGACAGTGCCTGCGGAAAGGCCACCAACGACTGCACGCTGGGGTCCCAAGGCTTGTCGGCAACCAGGGCCACCGCAGCGTCGCCGGAGGCATCGGGATTGGCTTCCACCCAAGCGGCCGCTTCGGCCACGTCGCCGGGGTAGGTAGCCCCCATCAACACCTGGGCCAGCAAAGGATCGGGATAGAGCGCTATCGGCGCCACCATCTGCTCGAGTTCTTCGACGCTGAAGACGATTTCCCGCTCTTCGGTAGCCGGCGGCGCAGATTCGGCAGCGGCGGTTGCCGGCGCAGGTGCTGGCGGGGCACTGGCTTCGCGCGAACAGCTGCTGGTAGCCAGCAGCGACAGGGACAGGACACTGAGCAAAAGGATGCGCATGGCGGCTCCGGGATCGCGGTGGTGTGACGCTGCCGGGCGACTATGCGACCGCCTGGAACAGGCCGTCAATGGGACCTAGGTAACCCCCGCGCGGCATGAAAAAGCGGCCCGGGTTTCCCCGGGCCGCTGGCATCCGACGTGATCTCTGGGGGAGGCGCTTCAGATACCGTAGTACATCTGATATTCGAGGGGATGCGTGGCCGCGCGGAACTTGGTCACTTCCTGCATCTTCAGCGCGATGTAGCCGTCGATGAAGTCGTCGCTCATCACGCCGCCCACCTTCAGGAACTCGCGGTCCTTGTCCAGGGCTTCCAGCGCCTGGTCCAGGCTATGGCAGACGGTGGGGATGTCCTTGGCCTCTTCCGGCGGCAGGTCGTAGAGATCCTTGTCGCTCGGCTCACCCGGGTCGATCTTGTTCTTGATGCCGTCCAGGCCAGCCATCATCAGCGCGGTGAAGATGAGGTAGCCCGAGTTCATCGGGTCCGGGAAGCGCATCTCGATGCGGCGCGCCTTGGGGTTGGCCACGTAGGGGATGCGGCACGAGGCCGAGCGGTTGCGGGCCGAGTAGGCCAGCATCACCGGCGCTTCAAAACCCGGCACCAGGCGCTTGTAGCTGTTGGTGGTGGAGTTGGCGAAGGCGTTGATGGCGCGGGCGTGCTTGAACACGCCGCCGATGTACCACAGCGCCATCTGGCTCAGGCCGCCGTAGCCGTCACCGGTGAACAGGTTCACGCCGCCCTTGGCCAGGCTCTGGTGCACGTGCATGCCGCTGCCGTTGTCGCCGACCAGCGGCTTGGCCATGAAGGTGGCGGTCTTGCCGTTGCGGTGGGCGACGTTCTTGATGATGTACTTCATCATCATCAGTTCGTCGGACTTCTTCACCAGCGAGTTGAACTTGGTGCCGATCTCGCACTGGCCGGCGTTGGCCACTTCGTGGTGGTGCACTTCCACTTCCTGGCCGGCGGCCATCAGCAGCTTGCACATTTCGGCGCGGATGTCGTGCAGCTGGTCGGTGGGAGCAACGGGGAAGTAGCCGCCCTTCACGCCCGGGCGGTAGCCG
>JANNQY010000405.1:0-2466 GCA_031400995.1 Lysobacteraceae bacterium | reverse complement strand
GGTCAAGCGCATCATGATCGCCGGCGGCGGCAAGGTCGGCCTGCGGCTGGCGCGCCAGTTGCGCGGCGAGGTGCAGATGAAGATCCTGAGGCAGGCGTCATTTTTTGCGTTCCAGGCCAGCTGCCCCGGTGCACCGGAGATGGGGCTGGCAAACAGGAGGACGGCCATGGGATACATAACCCACCTTTCGCGCATTGCCTTGGTCGCAGCCAGCCTGTGGCTTTCCCCGGCGGCGCAGGCGGCTACGGTTTACACCGGCGACACTATCGACGGAAAGAAAGTCATCAGCCAGCTTGATGTCGCGGACCTCGCGCCGGGACAGATACACAAGTTCCTGTTCGAGGGCGTGGAAATGGGCACCGGCCAACACTGGTACGTGCCGGTGATGGTGGCCAAAGGCGTCAAGCCAGGCAAACGCCTGCTGCTGGTGTCCGGCGTACACGGCGACGAACTCAATCCCATCGCTACCGTCCAGAAGGTCTTCGCGGAGCTGGATCCAACCACGCTTTCTGGCGCCGTCATCGGCGTCATCGGTTCCAGCCGCCCAGGCGTAGAGCACACCACCCGTGGGTGGCTGTGGATGGATCTTGGCCACAGCCTGATAAACCCGAACCGCACCTGGCCCGGCAATGAGAACGGCAACACCCCGGAGCGCCATTCCTGGCTCCTGATGAACCGCCTCATCAAGGGAAACGTGGATATCGGGGTGGACATCCACACCGGGGGCAATGGCATTTACTTCGGCCTGTTTGCGTTCAGCAGCAGTGATGACGAAGAGACCCAAAAGCTCACCGGACTTTTTCCGCTCGACCAGATCTATCTGTCTCCCACCACCGGGGGCTCCCTTTCAGCGGCGCTGGTGAATGCGGGGATTCCCGCGTTCACGCTCGAACTCGGCGGGCCCCGCAAGTTCGTCCCTGAAATGATTGATGCTGGGGTAGTGGGCGTCGGGAATGTCATGTCGCATTACAAGATGCACGACCGACCGATAGGGCAAACCGCCGCGGACCGGGGCGTCTTCATCGGCAACCAATTGGTCGACATGTTTGCCGCCGAAAGCGGCTTCACCGAGCTGTTCGTCAAGATCGACGATTGGGTGAAGAAGGGCCAGAAACTAGCTATCCAGAAAAACGCATTCGGCGAGACCGTGCATGAGTACATCTCGCCGGTTGATGGGCGCGTGGCCATCATCGGCACCGATGCTGTTCGGGAGAGAGGCGTGGACGTCGTCAGCATCCTCACCAACAGCGACGAATGCGGGGATGGCGGCTGCAAATACGATGGAGATGAGTGATAGTACTGGAACCTGTTCCAGGCCACTGCGGCCGAGGCAGGAACAACGGGCAGCTAGCGCATGACACGGCCAGATTCGCCGCAACCCCTGAGTTTGTTCGAAGCGCTGGTGCCGGTGGCCAGTCTTGTCATGTTGGTGGGTCTGTCGTACTTCTTGTTCGGCGATGCCGGGGCCGGCGGGCCCAACCAGGTGGCGCTGGTGGTTGCGACGATGATCGCCGTTTTCATTGGTTGGCGGCGCGGCCACTCGGTGCAGTCTTTGAGCAAGGCCGCCACGGATAGCGTGTCCACCGGCATTGGTGCCATCTTCATCCTGTTCGCGGTGGGCGGGTTGATTGGCACCTGGGCCCTGAGCGGCACCCTGGTGGCGATGGTTTACTACGGCCTGCAGCTGCTCAGCCCCAACTACTTCTTCGTTACGGCCTGCGCCGTGTGCGCGATCGTGGCCTTGAGCATCGGCAGCTCCTGGACAGTGGTGGGCACCATCGGCGTGGGTTTCATGGGCATCGCCGTCAGCATGGACCTGAACCCGGCCATTGCCGCGGGCGCGATCATTTCCGGCGCTTACTTTGGCGACAAGTCTTCCCCGCTGTCGGACTCGGCCAATCTGTCGGCCGCTTCGGCCGGCGTGGATCTTTACACCCACATACGCGAAACCCTGATCACGTCGTGCATCACGCTGGCCATCGCGCTGTCGGTTTTTTTCTTCCTGGGCGAGCCGGGCGACTTCGATTCCAGCGAGAAGATGATCCAAATCCAACAGGCGTTTGATATCTCGCTCTGGCTGTTCGCGCCACTGGTGCTGGTGATTGCGCTGGCGCTGTTCCGCTGCCCACCTTTCACTGCCATTTTCCTCGGTTCCATCGCTGGTGGCCTGCTGGCCGTGGTGATGGCACCCGAGCGCGTGATCACGTTTGCCAACGCCGGCGCCGACATTCCCAACTGGCTTGCGCTCGTCAAGGGCGTGTGGCTGGCCTTGGCCAGCGGCTACACGTCCACTTCGGGCTTCGCGCCGATGGACATGCTGGCCACTCGCGGCGGCATGGACAGCATGCTCAACACCATCTGGCTGGTGGTCACCGCGCTGGCCTTCGGCGGCGAGTGGCCAGCATGTCCATCGGCGCGAAGCCCGAAGTGGACGTGTAGCCGCTGGCCAAGGCCAGCCACACGCCC